>CAZZEV010000078.1:0-11657 GCA_964653305.1 uncultured Cellvibrionaceae bacterium
CTGTTTGAGTTAGATCCTCAGCAAAACAGTAAGCTTGCCAATATTGCCCTTGGGAGCGAAGCAAAGTTGGCGGCTGAGCCGCTATTTTTATTAAGTGGTAATTTACCCAGCCTAGATATAGAACCTTGGAAAAAGGTGCAGCAACGCTACCTGGATTACAACGGTCAAGTAGCAGTAATGCTGTTAAAGCCCAAAGCAGAGAATGAGGAGTCAGCAAAAGAACTCGCCGTTAATGACACTCGTTTGGTCGCAGGGCTACCGTTCCGCGCGGATGTATTGTTGGCTCACCATCAAGTTGGTCCTTTAAGTCTGGAAAATGTTCAAGTCCGTGCAGAGCGATTAGAGAATGGCTGGAGCATAGGTTTTACCAATCCACTGGCCGTCGGCAATATTCGTTTGCCTGACAACAATGCTAATCCTCTGGAAATTAACTTAGCGTCTTTGCGTTTAAGCAGTCAGGATTTGGGTTTAACCAATGTTGAAGGTATTGATTCAGCGCTGGGTCTTTCCAAAAAATCTCGCGTTAGTATAGATCCGCGCTTGTTGCCATTGGCCGATGTCAGTGTTGCAGCGCTCTATATGGATGACGTCAACTATGGCAACTGGTCATTGCAAGTTCGTCCGAATGTTAAGGGTGTGCTCTTCGATAATATTCACGGCAGCGTAAAAGGTGTGACCGTTGGCGGCGTAAACGATAACGCGGGTGGTGCCAAAATGGAGTGGCAGGTGACTGATGCTGTAACAAGTACACATTTTGTGGGTGCCTTGTCTGCCGCAAATGTGTCCGATGTGCTCCGCGAATGGCAAAAACCAGACATGCTTGAAAGTCAGTCCGCTCGCTTCAAGGTAGATGCCACTTGGGCGGGAGACCCGCAGGATTTCGCACTCAAAAAAATGGGCGGAACACTTGATATTTGGTTGGAAAAAGGTCGCTTCAAAAATAACCCCAGCCCAGGTAGCGATGGCCTTTTGCGCTTAATGGCAATCCTCAATTTTGATTCGCTCGCACGCCGGCTGCGTTTGGATTTTTCTGATCTCTACAAAAGTGGCTTGGCCTACGATGAGATTAGTGGCAAGGCCAGCTTTGTCCCTGGCACCATGACATTTACGGAGCCGCTGTCGGTAAAAACGCCTTCCAGCCGTTTGCAACTGGCAGGCAAGTTAGATTTGGAAAACGAAAAAATTGATGCTCGATTGATTGCGACTCTGCCAGTAGTGGGGAGTTACACCTTTTTTACCGCCTTGGTAACGGGCTTGCCAGCGGCTGCGGGCATTTATGTGGCGAGCAAGCTGTTTAAAAAACAGGTCGATCGCGCCACTAGCATAAGCTATAACATTCGCGGCGATTGGAGTGAGCCTAAAATGAGCTTTAATCGACTCTTTGAGAGCGAGGAGGATTTGATAAAAAGTGTGAGCAATCCCGAGCCCGTTGCGAAAAATAGAAAGCGAAAACCTAAGCGATAAATTCAAAAGAAAACGGCGACCTAGGTCGCCGTTTTTCATGGATCAAGTTAACCCTTAATCCTGCAGTTCTAGCTGTTCGCGAATGAACGCAAACAATTTGCGCGAGCTTTTGGGGGCTTGGTTTTCATCGCGCTCTTTTTGGGCGCTGCGCACAAGTTGTTTCAAATGCTGCACGTCAATTCCAGGGCAATTCGTAACCAAGGTTTGAAAGATCTGTTTGTCTCCTTCAATCAATAAGTCGCGGAAACGCTCGACTTGGTGCTGACGGTTTATGTATTGATCACTGCGCGCTTGAATCTTATCAACCGCCGCTTGAATTTCTTCGTGATTGGTTTCGCGCATGATTTTGCCAATAAATTGCAAATGGCGGCGGCGAGCCTCACGGTGCGGCATTTTGCGGGCTTCTAGGATTGCATCGAGCAATTTGTCTTCAGTTGGAATCGTCGCCAACTGCTTATCGTTCATATCAATCAGCTGCTCACCCAGCTTTTGCAACGCGGTCATCTCGCGTTTTACTTGCGATTTACTTTTGATGTAATCGTCGGGATTGATGTCGTCGTATTTGTAAACCATAGTATTGCCTAAACGCTAGTGTTGCCGTAATAACTGAGTACAGGAGTGGATCAAAAAAAGGGCGCACAGGGTAGGTGAACTGGGTGTAAATAACAATCTTTGTTTTAAAACGGCCAGCGGCGTCTTTACTGTCAACCGATTACTCATCTTCCTCAAAACGGTTATTGATCAATGCGCGAATAGTGTCCATCGCTTGGGTTTCGTCGTCGCCGTCGGTGGAAACCTCAAGGTTGGTGCCTTGAGTTGCTGCCAAGAGCATCAAAGACATAACGCTTTTAGCATCTACCCAGCTGCCGTTAGTGCGTGCTTGAGTGCGGCAGCCAAATTGCGCCGATAGGGTGGCAAACTTAGCCGCCGCGCGCGCGTGCAGGCCTCGTTTGTTAATAATGGTAATAGTTTCAGTCAGCATAAGTTAGTTTTTCTTGTGTTTGTTGATATCGCGGTGTCTGACCTGAACATCGCTATACTGGCCGTCGAAATGCGCTTTTAACCGCTCGCTTAAATACACTGAGCGGTGTTGGCCGCCGGTACAACCCACCGCAATCGTAATGTAGCTGCGGTTGTTGGCTTGATAGCGCGGCAGCCAGCGGGTCATATACTGTTCTATATCTTGATACATCTCATTAACGGCATCTTCTGCTTCTAGAAAATCAATCACATCCTGATCTTTGCCTGTCAGAGGACGCAGATTAGGTTTCCAGTGTGGGTTGGGCAGGCAGCGCGCATCAAACACTAAATCGGCGTTAACCGGTATGCCGTGTTTAAAGCCAAAAGATTCAAATAGTATCGCCATAGTGGTCATGCTTCTGCCCACTACACGCTCTTTTACCAAGTCGCGCAATTCATGCAATGTTAGGTGGCTAGTATCAATAATTTGATCCGCGGTATCGCGAATCGGTTCCAATAACTCCTGTTCATTGCTAATGGCTTCGGCTAAGTTGGTGTGTTTATCGCTGAGCGGATGCTTGCGGCGCGTCTCGCTAAAACGTTGAATCAATACCGATGACTGTGAATCTAAAAAAATCACTGTGAATGGCAAGTGTGCTTCTTTAAGCGTACTTATCATTTGCGGGAAAATTTGCAAATCTTTCCACGCATTACGCACATCTATGCCTATCGCAAATTTGTGTTGGTCATCTTTGTGAATTTCAATTTGTGCAACTAACGCCGGCAATAAGCTGACCGGTAAATTATCAATACAGTTGTAGCCTACATCTTCCAATACATGCAGTGCGGTACTTTTACCTGAGCCAGATAGCCCACTCACAATGACTAATTGCATAAGCCTTTTTCCCTGTAAGGATTACCTGCTACTTGAGCATAACAAGGGTACATCTGAATAATCATGATTAATTGACTGCAGCTTCGTAGAGTTCGGTATTAGTGTCTGCAGCGCGCAGGCGATCGCGAAATTCATTACGAGTGAGTGCGCCGGCAAGTGCGGCTAAATTTTTTAAATGCTCATCGTGCGCTTCTTCGGGCACGAGCATGGCAAATAAAATATCGACGGGTTCAGCGTCGATAGCATCAAATTCTATGGGTTGGTTAAGTGTAATAAGTGCGCCTATTGCTCCTATGCTACCTGTACCTGCATTTAGACTGACACGGCAGTGCGGAATCGCAATGCCGTGTCCAATGCCTGTTGACCCCAAGCGCTCGCGCGCCAGAAACCGACGCAATAAATCGTCGGCATCAAGGCTGGGAATATCTTGCGC
This sequence comes from uncultured Cellvibrionaceae bacterium, assembly GCA_964653305.1. Taxonomy (GTDB): domain Bacteria; phylum Pseudomonadota; class Gammaproteobacteria; order Pseudomonadales; family Cellvibrionaceae; genus Cellvibrio. The sequence goes on from CAZZEV010000078.1 coordinate 3,753, forward strand.
GATGGTTTGCGCCAATAATTCCAGTGCGCGCCTTTTGCTGCTAGCTTCAAGGCCGCTGCAGGTGCGCTCAGGTGTTAACAGTGATTTTATTTGCATAGTTGTGTTTGCATTTTTTACCTAGTTTAGGCTACGCCTAGCGATGGCTGCGCATCTTTTCTTTGTGTTTAATGAGCTGACGATCAAGCTTGTCGGCCAGTGAGTCTATAGCTGCATATAAATCTACATCAGTAGCGTCGGCAAAAATATCTTTACCGCTAACATGTAAAGTGGCTTCCGCTTTTTGTTCAAGTTTATCAACCGAGAGAATGACATGAGTATTGGTGATGCGGTCATGGTGATGGTTTAAGCGCTCAAGCTTACTGATCACATAATCTCTCATTGAATCGGTAACTTCTACGTGGTGGCCACTGACATTTATTTGCATAGATACTTCCTCGGTGGTTTGCGTGAATGCCAAATACATTCACAAAATATTTTGTGGTACTAAAGTGTTTTACGCTCATTTGAGGGCGGAATATTCAGCGATTCGCGATATTTGGCAATGGTTCTGCGCGCGACTTGGATGCCTTGCTCGCCGAGTAAATCGGTAATTTTGCTATCGCTTAAGGGCTTTTTAGGGTTCTCTGCGAGCACTAATTTTTTAATCAACGCGCGAATCGCGGTAGATGAACATTCGCCGCCAGAATCTGTGCTCACATGGCTGGAGAAAAAGTACTTCAGCTCAAAAATTCCTTGCGGCGTATGCATAAATTTCTGAGTAGTTACACGTGAAATAGTGGATTCGTGCATTTCCACAATTTCGGCGATATCGTGGAGCACCAAGGGCTTCATAGCCTCAGCGCCATAATCTAAAAAGCCGCGCTGTTTTTCTACAATGCAACTGGCTACTTTTAACAAGGTTTCGTTACGGCTTTGTAAACTTTTTAAGAACCAGCGTGCTTCTTGCAAATTATCTTTTAAAAAGGTGTTGTCGCTGCTGGAATCTGCGCGTTTCACTAAGGATGCATAATCCGAATTAATGCGTAAGCGCGGCGCAATTTCTGGGTTTAATTCTACAACCCAGCGACCTTCGCGTTTATCCACAAATACATCGGGCACTACATATTCAGTGTCACCACTGGCAATGATATCGCCAGGGCGTGGGTTCAAACTTTGAATGAGAGTTACCGCTTGGCTCAGCTCATCTTCTCTGAGTTTGGTGCGGCGCATTAATTGGCGGAAATCGCGGCTGGCCAAGAGCGGCAAATATTGTTTAGCAATTAATTTTGCTTCTGCCAAAAAGGGCGTTTTGGGATCGAATTGATGCAGTTGTACGGTTAGGCATTCCGCTAGGTTTTGACTGCAGGCACCGCAGGGGTCGAACTGTTGAATGCGATGTTGTACTGCTTCAACTTCGTCTAATTCTAAATCATCCCATTCGCTGATTAGGCCACTGTAAATATCTTCTAGTGTGACTGACAGCATACCGCTAGGTTCAACGGCATCAATAATTGCCATAGCAATAATGCGATCGCGGTCAGACATGGGGGTGAGGTTGAGTTGCCACATTAAGTGGTCATAGAGCGAATCTGTGGCGGCGCGGCGGCTCTCAAAATCACCATCGTCATTGTCGTAATTGGTTGAACCGCTGGCTTGGTTGGTTTGGTAAACATCGTCCCAGCTGGTATCTACCGGCAAGTCGGCAGGAATAGCTTCGTTCCATTCGGTGGCGCTTTCACTGTAATCATCGGTGCCGGAATAATTGTCGGTATCGCCAAAGCCTTCGCTTTCGCTAAAACCCTCGCCTTCATTAAAACTAGTGGCGCTGAAACCTTCGTCGCCACTGGAAGATTCGTTGTAAGTGATTTCACCAGAATAGCTTTCGCTGAAGTCATCGCTATTGCTGTCGCCAGTGGCAGCAATTTCTTGGGTGCGAACATAGTCGCTGTCTTCAAATTCGTTGCTGGGCGCAGCGGGGCTATCAAAGCTATCTTCCACTTCCAGCATAGGGTTGGAATCGAGCGCTTCTTGAATTTCTTGTTGGAGATCGAGAGTGGACAATTGTAAAAGGCGAATCGCCTGTTGCAATTGCGGGGTCATGGTCAGATGCTGACCCATTTTAAGTTGGAGAGATTGCTTCATTATTAGGACGAAAAACCCCTGGCTGGTAAAAGAGGCCAGCAAAAAAACTGCGGGCAAACTAAACACTGTTAAGTGGAGTTTAGTCAGCCTTTGCGTACTAGGCAATAACTCTCTAACGCTAAAGGGAAATATTTAAAGCAATCTTTATGCCTAAGGGTTAAAACCAGCTCTTGTCAAGCAAGCGCAAACGATAAATACCGAGATAAAGACTGCAAAAATAGGTGATTAAAGCTTGAAATCTTCGCCGAGGTAAACTTCACGAACCTTGTCGTTAGCCAGAATCGCAGCGGAGTTGCCAGAGGCGATGATATGACCTTCGCTCACAATATAAGCGGTTTCGCAGATGTCGAGCGTTTCGCGCACATTGTGGTCGGTGATAAGCACGCCTATGCCGCGATCTTTAAGGTGACGCACAATTTCTTTGATATCGGAAACCGAAATGGGGTCAACGCCCGCAAAAGGTTCATCGAGCAGAATAAATTTAGGATCGGTGGCCAAAGCGCGGGCAATTTCTACACGGCGACGTTCGCCGCCAGAGAGCGACATGCCCAAGCTATCCCGAATATGGGTAATGTGGAATTCTTGTAGCAAAGACTCAAGTTTGGCCAAGCGCTGTTTGCGGTTTAAGTCTTTGCGCGTTTCCAAAATAGCCATGATGTTATCGGCGACAGTCAGCTTGCGGAAGATGGACGCCTCCTGCGGCAAATAGCCAATACCAGCGCGGGCACGGCCATGAATAGGTAGGTCGGTAATATCCAACTCATCAATCAAAACGCTGCCATTATCGGCCTCTACCAAACCCGCAATCATATAAAAACAGGTGGTTTTACCGGCGCCATTGGGGCCCAGCAGGCCAACGATTTGGCCACTGCTGACAGTCACAGAAACATCTATAACAACTTTTCGTTTTTTGTAACTTTTAGCAAGATGCTGCGCGTGGAGGCTGGCCATGAATTAGTCTTTTTTCTCGGATTTTGCTGGAATAATGGTTTCTACGCGATCGTTGCTGCTACCAATAGAGAACTTGGCTGTTTGGCTTTTTATGTCGTAATCCACGTGACCCGCTTTAGTGACAGAACCGTTTTGTTCAATAGAAACATTCTTATCGAGCATAAGTTGTTCTGTTTTAAAGTTGTAATGAATCACACTGGCTTCTGCGTGAATAAACGGTTTACCGGGTTCGGGTTGTTGTTGGTAGCGTGCAGGGCTACCTTCAGCGGTAATTGATTCTTCATTTTGGTTTTTGTCTTTGTGTACGGTGAGTTTCTGGGCGTTAATTTCCAGAGTGCCTTGTACCAGTTTCACGTCGCCAATATAGATAACTTCGCCGACTTTAAGATCGATTTCTTGTTTTATCGCGGTAATTCGCAAGGATTGGTTTTTATCGTCGGGTAGAGCCTGCACTAACCCAACCGTTAACGCGAAAAGGCACACCAGAGAGCGTGCTAAATGCAGGCCTAATCTGTTGCTAGGATTCACATATTTAGGGTTCATAGGTGCCCTTGACGTTTGAGAGTAATTGAATGCGATCGCGCTTCATATCGGCGTGCATACCCATGCCAGTGATCTGGCTTTTAGCGGCGCGCATAGTAACAGCTTTGCGAGTGTCCGCGAATTGCTCTCGTGTGTTTAGGCGCAATTCGCTCGTTGTTATGGTGGTTTCGCCATGTTTTTCAGAGGTTTGGCGCGCTACGACTTCTTGCGAAAGCGTAAACCATTCGTTATTGCTATCGAGTCGGCCTTCTTGCGAGGTTACAAACCAGCCCGGCTTTTGGGGGTTGTTAATGAGAACAAAAACAGGGGTTTGAAACAGAGAATAATCTTCTGCTCTGGACTTGCCTTGAAAGGTACGAACAAGTGGGGTGTTCATTTGATAGTGAAGCTGGCCGTCTCGGTCGTAGTGGCGCACCTCAACGTCGGTAATAAAGGTATGTGGAAAGGCTTTTGTCGCTGCTTGCAGGGTATTGGTAGAGTCTTCGGTGTTTGTGTATTTCACGGTGGCAAAAACGACGACCAGTACGGCGACTATTAACCAGGGTAAGGGTAGCAACAACGGATTAATTCGCTCCAGATTAGCTTTATTGCTGTCTGAAAGATTCATTCCCGGTAGGGTGAGTTTGGTCATAAGTGATTAGGCCAAATAGAGTTTTAAAATAGCGTCAAAGGTGTTTTGCGCTTTCATCAGCATATCGCAGGCTTCGCGCACCGCACCTTCGCCACCGCGCGCTTGGCTTTGCCAGTGCGAGCGTTCTACTACACTGCTGTGGCCGTTAGCGGGTGTAAGTGCCAATCCTACTCGGCACATCACGGTTAAATCTGGCCAATCATCGCCCATAAAGGCAATTTCATCCAAGGCGACAGGTTGTTGGTGCAGAATTTCCTGCAGCGCATCCCACTTGTCTTCGCGGCCTTGAATCAGAATGTTAATACCTAAATCGCTGGCGCGTTTAGCAACGAGATTGCTGTTGCGACCGGTGATGATTCCTACTTTTACGCCGCTTTTTTGCAGCATTTTAATGCCGTGACCATCTAGCGTGCTGAAGGTTTTAAATTCATCGCCTTGATTGCTGAAATAGAGACGACCATCGGTTAAGACGCCATCGACATCGAGCAAGAGGAGTTTGATACGGCTAGCGCGGGCGTGTAGTTCCGGTGCTGCCAAGAGGTTGGGCGATTGACTCAAAATAATTCCCTAAATTAAACAACGCCTGCACGCAGCAGGTCATGCATGTGTAAGACACCCACGGGGCAGGATTGTTCATCGCGCACAACCAAGGCGGTAATTTTTAAATCTTCCATCATTTTCAAAGCTTCTGCCGGTAGGGCTTTTACACTGATGGTTTTGGGGGTGCGGTTCATTAAATCGCTAATTGCCGCCCCGCTGAGACTAATACCCTTATCAATAGTTCTGCGCAAGTCGCCATCGGTAAAAATCCCTAAGAGCTGATTTTTGTCATCTACCACGGTGGTCATGCCGAAGCCTTTTTCGGTCATGATGAGCAGGGCGTCGCTGAGGCTTGCGGTCGCGGAAACGCGGGGGATCTTGTCGCCAGTGTGCATGATATCAACAACGCGCAGCAAAAGTTTGCGGCCTAGCGCACCACCCGGGTGGGAAAAGGCGAAATCCTCTTCGGTAAAGCCGCGCGCTTCTAAGAGAGCGATTGCCAACGCATCCCCTAAAACGAGGGTGACTGTGGTACTGGCGGTGGGGGCTAGGTCTAATGGGCAGGCTTCAGTCTCCACGGCGATGTTCAGGTGAGCTTCAGCTACTTCCGCTAAGGTGGACGCTGGGTTACCGGTCATGCTGATGATTTTTATCCCCGAACGCTTGAGCATGGGCAAAAGGGTCAAAATTTCGTTGGAGGCGCCGGAGTAAGAAATCGCTAGCACTATGTCCTGTTTGGTAATCATCCCTAGGTCGCCATGACTGGCTTCACCGGGGTGAACGAAGAACGCGGGTGTGCCAGTGCTGGCGAGGGTGGCCGCAATTTTTTTGCCGATGTGACCAGATTTGCCCATGCCGGTCACAATAATGCGGCCGGGGCAGTTGAGTATGAGCTCGCAAGCTTTGTTGAACTCCTGATCGATACGCCGGTTCAGGGCGCTTACGGCGTCAGATTCTATGCGAAGGGTGCGAAGCCCTGAGCTAATAAAATCGAATGTGGGCATAGATTCATACTCGTGATGACGATTAACACTACAGGTAGCGGCACAAGGCGGGCATTATAGCGATCTTGAGTGCAACTCGCTTGATATTGGGGATTGAATCCCCATTTTACAATTCCGAGAAATGCTCAATCTGCTCGCTGAGCTTGGATGAGGTGTTTTAGTCTCTTCAAGTATTAAAGGATAAGCACGTTTAATGGTGAAATTTCGACCATAGTGCTTGATAAGCTTGGCGTAATTTATTGGAACTTTTAATTAGGAAACTAACTTCATGAAACCACTTTACCAACACTTGACTCGCGCGCTTTATTTGACTGGCGCACTTTTAACCTTGGCCATGATGGTTGTCACCCCAGCGGCGCTCGCGGCCGAAAAAACACCTCAGGCGATTGTGGAGCAGGCGACAGTTGATATGCTCGCTACTGTGAAAAAACACAATGCCGCCGGTAAAAAAACCGATGCCTACTACGCTGATGTGCAAAAAACACTCGAAGCTGTGGTTGATTTCCCGTTCATCGCTAAAGCCGTAATGCGCAAATCCGCTAAAACGGCTACACCAGAGCAAATGGAAAAATTCACCGCTGTGTTTAAAAGTGGTCTGATCAAAACCTACGCTAAGGGTATCGCCAACTACGCCGATAGCACCATTAAAACCCTGCCAGTGACTATGCCTGCTGATGCGCGCCGTGTGAGTGTGGATCAAGAAGTTAGCGACAAGGGCAATACCCACAAACTGTCCTACACATTAAAGTTGGGTGACAGCGGCGATTGGAAGTTGATCAACGTGGTGTTGAATGGCGTTAACTTGGGTGAATCTTTCACCAGCCAGTTCGACCAAGCCATGATTAAAAATGACAAAGATGTGGATAAGGTGATCGCGACTTGGTTGGAATCTAACTAAGTTAAAACCTGTTCGTGCATGACGAAAACCCCAAGTCTTACAGCTTGGGGTTTTTTATTGGCTGGTTGTGTACTTGTTGATGCGATTTTGCCCCTATTCGGGTAAGATTCACGCCTTTCATTTTCCCCTCTTTTTTTGATCAAGGGCTGCGCCCTGAGAGTTTTTCTATGCAAGCTGAGCAAATCAAAGCGCTTATTGAAAGCCAAATTCCCGATAGCCAAGTCCAAGTGGGCGTTAATGGCAGCCATATTGATTTGGTGGTCATTAGCCCAGTATTTGCAGGTTTAACGCCTGTTAAGAAGCAGCAATTAGTGCTGGGAACACTGTCGCAACAATTTGCGGACGGTACTATTCACGCGGTTGATTTCGTAAAGACCTTTACTCCTGAGCAGTGGCAGCAACAATAGTCAGAAACAACAATAATTTAGCGCCTTGAGTTCACGCTCGTAACGTTATACCCCTCGTACCTTATTAGTTTTGGAAAAGTAATGGATAAGTTTAAAATTCTGGGCGGTGGTCCGCTCAGTGGCGAAATCTGTATTTCTGGCTCAAAAAACGCGGCCTTACCGATTCTTGCCGCCGTTCTGCTCGCAGATAGCCCGGTCACTTTGCACAATGTCCCGCACTTGAATGACATCACCACCATGAACAAGCTTCTGGCTTCTATGGGGGTGCAAATCGAAGGCACTAATGGTCACGGTTTTGTGTTGGATTCCAACAACATCACCGACTTTACCGCGCCTTACGATTTAGTAAAAACCATGCGCGCTTCCATTCTGGTGCTTGGCCCTATGCTCGCCCGCTACGGCGTCGCCAATGTGTCTTTCCCTGGCGGTTGCGCGATTGGCTCGCGCCCGGTGGATATTCACTTGCGCGGCTTGGAAGCTATGGGTGCAAAAATTGAGATCGACGGCGGTTACATTCGCGCGACCTCTGAAGGCCGCTTGAAAGGCACACACTTTTTGATGGATACGGTGACCGTTGGCGGTACTGAAAATCTGTTAATGGCTGCTGCTCTGGCCGATGGCAAAACCATTCTTGAAAACGCCGCACGCGAACCAGAAATCGTCGATTTGGCGAATATGCTGGTCGCTATGGGTGCAAAAATTGAAGGCATAGGCACTTCAACCTTGACCATTCACGGCGTTGAATCGCTGCACGGTTGTACTTACCGCGTTATGCCTGATCGTATCGAAACCGGTACTTATTTAGTAGCT
>CAZZEV010000079.1:0-11608 GCA_964653305.1 uncultured Cellvibrionaceae bacterium
GTCATAACATCCCTGTTTTATAAAATTTAACTTAAGCAGACACCTGTTCCACCTAAACCACAATATCCATTTGGGTTTTTGGCGAGGTATTGTTGGTGATAATCTTCTGCGTAATAAAACTCTTTAATCGGTAAAATCTCGGTTGTGATTTCATCTAAGCCAGCATCATTTAAAGCCGTTTGATAGCTCAGTTGACTCGATTCCGCCAAGACTTTTTGCACATCATTAAAAGTATAAATACCCGATCTATATTGCGTACCACGATCATTGCCTTGGCGCATACCCTGTGTGGGGTTGTGCGATTCCCAAAACACTTTTAACAATTTTTCTAGCGAGGTTTTTTCAGGATTAAATACCACCAACACAACTTCATTATGCCCGGTTAACCCCGAGCAAACCTCTTCATAGGTTGGGTTAGGCGTGAAACCAGCAGCATAACCCACTGCCGTACTGAACACGCCCTCCTGCTGCCAAAAACGACGCTCTGCCCCCCAAAAGCAACCAAGACCAAACACAATTTTTTCAAAGCCTTCAGGAAACGGCTCTTGCAATGGCGAACCCAGCACCTTGTGTTGCGGAGATACAACCATCTTAGTAGTGCGACCCGGTAAAGCCTGCTCTGGCGAAGGCAATACAATTTTTTGTTGCGTAAAGAACATGGCAATTACCGGTTAGTTAGAACCAACGATTAAGCTGGGCTTTTTCCCATACGCTAAACAAGGCGCGCTCTACGGCAACCTGCGCAGCTATACCTAATTTTTCCGGTAGAGATTTTTTCAGTGTAAATTCAACTTCAAAAATATCGGCAGTTTCAACTTGATCTAACAAATACTCATCGCTGGTTTGCAATAGGTCGATTAGATTTACATCTTTTGCTCTGCGGCCAAACCAAACTTCACCTGTCGCAACCGCCGCTATATCTACCTGTGGGCGATGCTCAGAAACAAACTCTTTGAAAAGCACGTGTGTATCTTCCAAGTCTTCAACGAATTTCTCACGGCCTTTGACTGTGTTCTCTCCAAACATAGTCACAGTTCGTTTAAATTCACCGGCCGTAAACATTTCGTAGTCGATATCGTTTTTCTTTAAGAGGCGATGAAAGTTGGGCAATTGCGCAACAACACCAATAGAACCCAAGATAGCAAAAGGTGCTGCCACAATTTTATTGGCAACGCAGGCCATCATGTAGCCGCCAGATGCTGCAACCTTATCCACACACACAGTCAAGGGAATTTGCTTACTAGTGATGCGTGCTAATTGGCTAGAAGCCAAACCATAGCTATGCACCATGCCGCCGCCACTTTCAACCTTAACAACCACTTCATCTTTGGGGGTTGCAAGAGTTAATACAGCACTGATAGTTTCACGCAAACTTTCATTGGCAGACGCTTTTATATCGCCATGAAAATCTAATACAAACACACGTTTTTTATGTTCGTCAGAGGCATCGCCCTTTTCTTCCTTTTTGTGTTTTTCTTTGGCTGCTTTTTTCTGATCAGCCTTTTCAGCTTTTACACGTTTCTTTTCATCTTTTTCTAGCAACTTTAATTGATCTTCATCTAAGACAGCATGCTGCAAAGCCTCGCGCGTAGCTTTATATTTGTCATTGAGTTTACTGACTTGAATTTGCCCTTTTTCAGATTTTTTACCGCGCGCACCGGCGGATACAATCAAGGTCACAATAATAAAAACAGCCACTACAAAGGTCAGTGTTTTGGCAAAGAAAAGACCGTATTCAGTTAAAAATTCCAACGTACAACTCCAATCCAAAAATTAATAAAAATCGAAAACAATTAAAAATCTATTTCCATTCACTCATGGCACTACTAGCCACATCATTTAATGGGCGAACATTTAAACCGGTATTGGTTAAACTAATCTCATAAAGCGCACCGTGTTTCATAGGTAGGTAGCGCGCAGTGCCGTAATTAGCATCCAACACTGAAAACCACTCGGCATATTCGTGAACAAGACGCCACACATCTAACTGCAGTGGGCTTTTCACTATGGAAAAATTAGAGCGCTTTTCGGTGGTCTCTTTATGAAGATCGTAATAGCGGCCACTGAGACGATCCAACCTATAGGCTGGTTTTATATCAAAGCCAGAAAAATAGCCCTGCCATTTAATAATACGTGCATCGAGCTGCCATTGATCACCGTACAAACTAAAGCGTTGCTGTTGACCATTGGCATCCACTACCACTGCATCAAAATACTGATCTTCAATGGTTTCAAAATTAATGGTGGCCACCGGCTGACCCACTAAAATTTGTTTGTAACTATAAATATCGTAAGCGACAACGCCTATAGCGCCCCCTAAAGCCAAAAGACTGAGGCCAAACATACCTTTTACCCACCCCATAAACCAACTGCTTAGCCATAATAATTTTAACGCTCGATAAGCGATAAAAGCAGCAATGACTACAACAACTAATGCAACGAGGGTATATAACATAGGAATCCTTATTTACTTTTTAATCATTATTTATTCGAATTCTTTCTTGAACAAAAGCGTTAATTAAACGCCCAGATATAGTGGTAGCAGGTGGAACCTTAGGTAGTTGATTGTACTGAAACCAATACGCGCAACGAATTTCTTGCTGATCCACTTGAATATCGCCACCAGCATAGTCAGCAAAATATCCCAACATTAACTGCCCCGGAAACGGCCAAGGTTGGCTGGCAACATAACGGATATTGCTAACACGTAAACCCACTTCTTCCATTACCTCGCGCTCAAGGGTTTGCTCCGGGCTTTCGCCCATCTCGATAAACCCAGCGAGACAAGAGTACTTCTCGTCTTTAGAGCGCGTATGCCACGCTAACAAACATTCATCACCACGCGTAACCAGCGTGATAATACAAGGTGATAAACGCGGATAAAAATCTATTGCACAATGCACACAGCTTTTTGCCAAATCCTGCGAATGTTGCACCGTGGGATTTCCGCAGCGACCACAATATTGGTGATCAAAATGCCAACGCAAAACTTGCAGCGCTCGGCCAGCAGTTTGAAAGTCATCTTCAGATAAGTGTTCTAAAAGATTTCGCAAACTTAACCATTGATAGCCTTGCACATTCTTATGATGAACACAGATTACATAAACACTCTCATCATCATGCTTTTTTACAAGATGCTTAGCGATCAAATCAACTGACAAATTATGTAAATCGGCATCACCAAATAAGACTAACAATCCATCTTCAGTGCACAAAAAATTTTCATCGGCCACTACATAATGACGCATTCCATTTTGCACAAGCTATACCTTGTAACCCAACGCTTCCAAACTTTCTTCTGCAATACGCAAGACTTCGGTATCCGCTTTTTTGTCTACTTTTAAACTGTCTAAATAATATTCAAGACTGATGATGGCATCCGCAAAAGTATCCATCATATGCTGGATTGCAGCTTGCTGTTCATCTTCCATCAGCGACTCGTTAATAAACTGCATGCAGCCCGCAACCACTTTGGCAGCACGCGGCAAACCCAATACAAACATGCCGCCACGCACACTATCCAAGGTGGATGAAATATTGGCGATATGACCTTTGTCGTAATTAGATTCAGAGAATGCGCTGAGCGCGCGCTTAACCATCGCAAGGCCAGATTCAATTTCATCAATCACTAATTTTTCCGCTTCAGCAATTTGATTATTGGCCATCACATCATCGCGTGATAGTGCATTGATTTGTGCAAGTTTCTCGTCGGATAAATTGCTTTTTCCTAAGCCGGCGATGGTGCTTTCTACATATAACAAGGTATCTGCCACACCCAAAAGATCAGCAGCATTCACTGCTTCACCGGTGGTTTGCCAACGTTGAATTTTTTCTATTTCTTGTTTAAGGCCATTACTAGGTGACACCAAACCGACAATTGCCAGAATATCGGCAATTTTTTTCAAGGTATCAAGCAGCTCGGGAGATTCCGTTAATAGCTCTGCACCACTTTGCGCTGCGCGCTCAAGAATATTTTTGGTGCTGTGCAGCTCATCAGTTAAGACCGCAGCCATAGAATTAATGGTGTTAACGCTCGGGCCTTTTAAAAATTCCATTTCGCGCGCGAGTTCTGCATCGCTGTAACTTAGCGGACGCAAACCATAGGCCGCGGCAACCGCTTTGGATTTTTCAGTGTCCGATTTGGAGAGGGTTAACAAATATAATAACTCTTTAACTAATGCGGCATCTGGTTCGCGATTCAGAACTGCGCCGCCTTCAAACTGCAAGCGTTTAATTTCACGATCTAAACTACTGAATAACATTTTACGGCTTTTGGTAATACGCAGATTTTCTTCGCTAATTGCGCTCAAACTTGCATTGGCAAGCCACCAAAAATTGCTCAGTGCGCTCGCGCCGCACGCGGACTCTAAACGTTCCAACGCGCGGCACATAATGCCAAAAGACGGTTTCACCTGTGAGCCCTGCAATACTTTTAACAGGCCGGTTTGATACATATGACGCAAACGACGCACAAGAATTGAAATATCTTCTTGCAGTGGCGCGTGCTGCAAAGTACGGGTTACTTTTAAGGGTTCAAACGCGAAGTAATAACTTTCAGGCAGCGGAGGCGCGCGGCGAGCTTGGCGCAGCTCATTGATATGGGGAATGAGCAGCAAGGCCATGCTGCGCGATGTTTGCAAACAAAATTCGAGGTAGCGCGGCAGCATAAAAAACGCGGTGGTTAGCAAATCCAAACGTTTGTTTGTGCTCGGGTCTTCGCCAAGGGTTATGTCGTTGATGTGTTCAAGTAATTCATCTGCGAGTAAATCCACGCCCTTTAATTGAATCAAACTTAAAGTGCCGCGAATTTGTTTAATACCTTCAATACAACTTTGTAGCAATTCGCCATTAGTTCTATCGGTTGAAAACTGCTCTAACCGCAGTGCCGATTGCTCGATAGTGGCAAGCAATTCATCGTGTACCATTTTTAACGAGGCAATATTAAAAGCTTCATTTGCGCTCATGTATCGAATCCTGGAGTTAATGTTATTTTTTTGACTCTATCTCACTTAGGGAGATTTTGCCCAATATTTAGTGCTTGCGATGAGAGAATGCTAATGGTTTCTCAAAAACCCGTCCATAGACTGCAGCCGTTAAGATTTACTTAGCTGGCTATTAGGCCTCTGCAACCACACCTTTAAGCCAAATACAGTTACCTGCGCTGCTCTTATCAATACTCGCCAGTTTCTCGTTATGCGGCACCAACTCCTCATCGGAAACTCGTAGCACGGGTAAAGGCTTGCGCGTGGCGGCCAAGCGCCTAATCTCATTACCTGAACCGCCTGAGTCCTTACTGTTCGACTGATTACCACCTAAGGAAAGCGCAGTCTGCCCACCGGTCATCAGCAAATACACATCAGCCAGAATTTCGGCATCGAGCAATGCCCCGTGGAGGTCGCGCTGGGAGTTATCTACGCCATAGCGCTTACACAGAGCATCCAAATTATTCTTTTGGCCAGGATGTTTCGCCCTCGCCAGCAACAAGCTATCTATAACCGTGCGATTGGTTTCAATCGCAGTGAGCCGTGGCGTTAAACGGTTGAACTCGGCGTTGATAAAGCCGATATCAAACGCGGCATTATGAATGATGAGATCAGCATCACCCACAAACGCCAAAAACTCATCAACAATTTGTGCAAACTTAGGCTTGTCGGCCAGCATTTCATCGCTAATACCGTGAACTTGAAATGCGCCCGCATCGACTTCACGCTCAGGATTGATGTACTGATGATAATGGCGTCCAGTGAGGCGGCGATTAAACAGTTCAACGCAGCCGATTTCGATAATTCGGTGCCCTTGCGAGGTTTCAAGACCGGTGGTTTCGGTATCGAGTACTATCTGACGCATGCAGTTATTCCTAAGCTATTTCTTAGCATTATATTGTGCTTGCGGCTCTTTGCCACGGCTCGCACGCCCTAGAATTTTTGTCACACCCCAACCGCGCAGGCCAGCATAACCCTGCCATTGAGGCTTTAGAGGCGTCAACGCCAAACTGTCTTTACGGGCGACAATCACGTAGAAGCCGCCCCAAGGTAAAGCGAGTCTTTTACCCCAGCGCTCCATCCATTGCAAATATTTGATGCTATTCGGTTGGTAACACGGCGGGGAGTAAAAACCTTGTTTGATAGCTATTGGCTCAAAATCCAATAGCGCCAACCAATCCAAAACCCGGCCCAAACGCAAGGATTGATGCCGCCACTGCGGAGCACGGCTAACAAACCGAGCCAACCAGCGCCACATACCAAAGATGCTCCAAGGATTAAAACTCACCACCACCAAATGCCCCTGTGAGATCAATACACTGGCAGCTTCACGCAATACATGGTGAGGACTTTGGCTGTAATCAAGCACATGATGCAACAACACTAGATCTATTGAATTAGCAGGCAGTGGCAGGTGATTGTAATCGGCTCGCCCAGCAACCAAGGGCTGATCGGCCGGTTGGGGATGAAGTGCAAAGCGATGCGAAATACGGCTCGCCTGAGTTAGATCCAAGTGTTTGGCGACGCTCAATTGTAATAGATGATAGCCAAACAAATTGTGGATCTGCTCATCAATTAGCGCCTGCTCCCGCTCAACGAGTAGCTTACCCAGCGGTGAGCTAAACCACTCACTAATCGGCATGAGCGATTCGCGCAGCGGCAAAACCCCGAATCGCTTGCGCCACTGCAGTCGAACACTGGTTAAAAATCTATGGGGCATAGGTTTGCTCGCCTATCGGTAAAATCATGAGCTAGGGTCTGGCGCCGAGACAGCTCTGGTATCATGCACCATCGCACACTTGATATTGGGTCATTATGCTGCAAATTCACACCATTCCGGCTTTTGAAGATAACTATTTTTGGTTGATTCAACCGGATACCCAAGCTCCCTGTAGCTACATAATAGACCCAGGCTCAGCCCAAGTCGTTCACGACTACCTCAAGCGACACCAACTACAACTTGGGGGAATACTACTCACTCACCACCATCACGACCATATAGATGGTGCAGCTGCACTGCGAGACCAATATCAAGCCCCTATTTATGGCCCTAGATCAGTACGCATTCCGCAAGTGACTCATCATTTAGGCGAAGGCGATAAGCTGCCCTTGGGAAATCTGACAGCCAAGATACTAGAAATTCCAGGGCATACCCTCGACCACATTGCCTACTTAATAGAAACGACTGAACAGCCGCCACACCTCTTTAGTGGCGATACGCTCTTTGGCGCAGGTTGCGGACGATTGTTCGACGGAACAGCACCCCTGCTCCATGCAGCGCTGCAAAGAATCGCGGCACTGCCGGAGGATACGCTTATCTATGGCGGCCACGAATACACCCTTGCCAATATTCGCTTTGCCTTAACAATTGAGCCAGACAATACAGAACTTCAAGCGAGACAAGCTCTTGAGACTGAAAAGCGTCAGCAAGGCATAGCCACCCTGCCCACCCAATTAGCTATAGAAAAACGAACCAATCCTTTTTTACGCTGTCACTTAAACTCAGTTCGCCGCTCAGTAGAACAAATTTCAGGCAAGAGTTTGACGACTGATGCCGACGTTTTTGCAGGTTTGCGACTCATTAAAGATCGCTTCTGAGAACTGAAACCGGTACTTGGGTTGACCCATTCTGGCGCAATCCCTAGACTTGTCGCCTTACTTTGTCAGACCTAGGGAGAGCGAAGGCAATCACACAATAAACGTGCCCTATTAGATGTGACCTTATGACATTGATTAATCGTTCATTTTTGATCGCCGTTTCACTCATCGCAATACTTGCAGGTTGCGATAGCATAGGCCTTAAAAAAACTGATCAAGCTGCTTCAACTACAAACCACTCTGCTCAAACATCCACGTCACACACAGCCGAAGCGCAGCCAGAAGAACGCAAATACGACAGCGTGTGGGATCGTATCCGCGCAGGTTATGCATTACCCCATGCATCCAATAGCACCGTCGATGCGCAAATTCGCTTCTACACCAGCAAGAAAAAATACTTCTATAGTGTCATGCAGCAAGCCGAGCCCTATTTGTATTTCGTGACAAGTGAGATGCAGGCGAACAACATGCCCATGGAACTGGCATTACTACCCTTTATAGAAAGTTCCTATAACCCAACCGCAAGCTCACCGGGCAACCAAAATGTCGGCATGTGGCAATTTGGTGCTGCAACTGGGCGCAACTTTGGCTTAAAACAAAATAGCTGGTATGACGGCCGCAGAGATGTGGTTGCATCAACCGATGCAGCCATTCGATTACTTAAAAAACTTTATGCGCGTTTTGATAATGATTGGCTTCTCGCCATTGCCGCTTACAATGCAGGTGACGGTACAATTCAACAAGCCATAGATAAAAATCGCCGCGCGGGCAAGCCAACCGACTTTTGGTCTTTGCCTTTAAATAAAACAACGCAAGGCTATATTCCACAACTCATCGCGCTCTCAAAAATTGTTGCCGACCCCAATGTGTATGATTTCAATCTCTACCCTATTCCAGATGTCCCCTACTTCGTCAAAATAAATGTGGATTCACAAATCAACATTGCGGATGCGGCACAACAAAGTGCGCTTGATGTAGCGCTCTTGAAAAAATTAAATGCCGGTTTTAAAAGTGGATTAACAGACCCAACCGAACCCCGACATGTGTTAGTACCTGTAGATGCTGCAGCAACTTTCAGATTGCAATTGGATTCGCTGCCCAAAATTGCCAGCGTTAAATGGCAGGAGCACCAAGTTAAGAAAGGCGAGAGCCTTGAAGCAGTTGCGAAAAAATACGGAGTAAGCGCCGCCAAGATACAGGCTATTAACTCGCTCAAAAGTGCCAAGCTAGCACCTGGGCAACGCTTACAAATTCCGCTCTCGCCCAGCACAAATAGCACTTCCGAAACTGTAGTTGCGCAGCAAGTGAGCCCGCAAGAAAAAACGCAGAACATCTATCACACGGTGAAGTCAGGTGAAAATTTATGGTCAATTGCCAAGGCGAAAAACACCTCGGTAGAAACCTTAGCTCGCCTAAATAATATGAGTACCAAAAGCGCGCTTAAGGTTGGGCAAAAATTAATTGTGCTAAGCCAAGTCAACGATAACACAGTAAAAAACAATCAAATAAAAGACAGCCAAGTAACCGCTAGCCAAACAAAAGCGAGTGAGAGCAAAGAAGCACAAACCTTAAAATACACCATAAAATCTGGCGATACGCTTGGTAAAGTCGCTGCGAAATATGATGTAAGTGTTAAGCAGCTTATGCAGTGGAATAAAATTAAAGACGAGACGAGCATTCGCCCCAAGCAGGAATTGATTGTGTTGGTTGACGCCAAGAATTAAGGTTTTTGAGAATCACTAAAACTATAACAGCGGCATTTGCCGCTGTTATAGTTTTGGAATAGCCGCCAATAAGTGTTGCGTATAAACTTCTTTAGGTGCAGAAAATAACGCTTCTGTTTCGCCCTCTTCCACTAAACAACCATTTTGCATCACCAACACGCGATCACACAAATAGCGCACCACTGACATATCATGCGAAATAAAGAGCATAGTTAGTTGATGCTTTTGTGTAAGCTCGAGCAAGAGCTGAAGGATTTGCGCACGAATCGTGACATCTAACGCCGACACCGGCTCATCCGCAATAATCAGCTTTGGTTTTAACGCAATTGCCCTCGCAATAGCAATACGCTGCCGCTGACCGCCTGAAAACTCATGGGGATACTTGCGGATAAAACTGCGATCCAAACCCACATCATCCATCAATCCGTTAACCTGTTCCAAGACATTCGCCTTGGTTGCCAAGCCATGAACCAACAAAGGTTCGGCCAGCGTATCAAAAACTGTCATACGCGGATTCAGTGATGCATAAGGATCTTGAAAAATCATTTGAAAATGGCGGCGAGAATTTTTTAAATCAGACTCGGACAGTTGCAATAGATCTTTACCTTCCAACAAAACCTCTCCTGATTGCGCCTCTACTAAACGCATAACACTGCGCCCAAGGGTGGATTTACCCGATCCTGACTCGCCCACCACTCCGAGAATCTCGCCGCGATGAATATGCAAACTAATATCATCCACCGCTTTTTGGGTGCTGAGTAAACGCTTAATAAAAGCGCCGCCAAATTGCGAAAAATAGGTTTTTAAATGTTTGACCTGCAACAAGGGTGGCTCTGATTTTTCCGCCAAGCTCGGTGTTGGTTTAGCACTGGTTAACACTGCACTCAATAATTTTTTGGTGTAAGACTGAGAGGGGCTTTTGAAGAGTTGTTCAGTCGTGCCTTGCTCGACTTGCTTACCTTTTTCCATCACCAAAATATGATCGGCCATTTGCGCCGCAACGCCCAAATCATGAGTGATAAAAATAACAGCCAGCTTGCGCGTTACTTGTAAATTTTTAATCAACGCAAGAATTTGTGCCTGTACGGTTACATCAAGCGCGGTTGTGGGTTCATCGGCAATTAATAGCTCTGGCTCTGCAATCAGTGCCATAGCAATCATCACGCGCTGACGCATACCACCAGAGAATTGATGCGGATAATTATCAATACGTGTTTCTGCATCGCGGATTCCCACTTCTATTAAAGCCTGCACGGCTTTACTGCGTGCTTCTTGTTTGGAAACCGCTTTATGCTCCTGCACCACCTCAACCAATTGATCCACAATGCGCATATAAGGGTTAAGTGAGGTCATGGGGTCTTGGAAAATCATACTGATCTTATGACCGCGAATTTTGCGCAACTCTGGCTCACTCATGCGCAATAAATCCTGCCCCAAAAACTCTGCCGTACCACACTCAATTTCTCCGGGCGGCATTGGAATTAAACCGAGCAAACTATAACAAGCAACCGATTTACCCGAGCCAGATTCACCCACAATACCTAACACCTCACCCGCTTTAAGCTCAAAACTTAAATCATCAATGGCGACTGTAGTGCCGTTGCGCGTATTAAAGACTACACGTAAATTCTTAACAGATAACATAGTGTTTTAATCCTTCGACGCACGTGGGTCTAAAGCATCGCGCAAGCCATCGCCTAAAAAATTTAATGAAAATAAGGTGAGTGATAACGCCAAACCGGGGAAAATCAATAGCCAAGGATACTCTTCCATAGTTTCAACACCGCTGGATATTAGCGAACCCCATGAACTTTGCGGTGGCTGAATTCCCAATCCTAAAAAGCTTAAAAAAGATTCCAACAAAATAACGCTGGGAATAGTGAGTGTGGTGTAAATAATAATGGGGCCAAGTACATTAGGAATTAAGTGGCGCGTAATTATTTGCCATGGGGACAAGCCCATTGAAACGGCCGCCTCAACAAACTCTTGTTGTTTTATGCCTAACACTTGACCGCGCACAATACGCGCCATGGTTAACCATTCAACCGCACCTATAGCAACAAATAAAAGCACCATGCTGCTGCCAAAAATAACCGTCAGCAAAATAATGAAAATAGTAAACGGCAAAGCGAACAAGGCATCTACAATGCGCATCATAATCGCATCCAGTCTGCCACCAATAAAACCCGCCGTTGCCCCCCATAAAACACCGATTAACAAAGCCACTGCGGTTGCGATAAAGCCCACCATTAAAGACACACGGCTGCCATACATAATGCGAGTGAGTTGATCGCGCCCCAAACT
>CAZZEV010000080.1:0-11500 GCA_964653305.1 uncultured Cellvibrionaceae bacterium
CTGCGACAGTGGCAGAAGTTTTATTGCGCTCAGGTGCAGAGGTTGAAGCGGATAGCATTATTTTAAAATTAAATAACCCTGAGCTGCTGCAAGAAGTTGAAGCCGCCAATATGGCACTCGTGCAAGAGCAAGCAAATTTGCGCCGCTTAAAACTGAGCAATCAACGTGAATTACTTGCAGAACAATCGACGTTAGCTGAGCTAACGGCCACTTTTAAATCAGTGCAATTGCGTTGTGAAGCCGAACGAGGTTTAGCGGGCGGCGCTGTTTCTATGCTCGCTTACAAAACAACCTTGCTGCAACAAGAGCAAATGCAAGAGCGGGTTAATTTACAAACCCAACGCATCGCGCAACTTAAAGAAGTTATGCGCGAAGCTTTGATCATTCAGCAAGAACAAATTAATCAGGTTTCTGCACGCTACCAAAATATGCAGTTGCGGGCAGATCGTTTAATTGTGCGTGCAGGAATAAAAGGTGTTTTACAGCGTTTACCGGTTGAGCTGGGTCAAAGTGTTGCAGCTGGGCAAGAGTTGGCCTTGGTCGGTAGCGATAAAGATTTAAAAGCACTGATTCGAATTTCGCAATCCAAAGCAGAGCAACTTAAAGTTGGTCAAACCGCAAAAATTAATACTCGCCGTGAACAAGTGGCTGGCGTGCTTACGCGCATTACGCCTGAAGTGCGCGATGGCACTATTGAAGTTGAAATTGCCTTTACCGAAGGCGTGCCCGCATCGGCGCGACCTGAATTGAATGTGGATGCACAAATTTTTACGGCAAGTATTAAAGATACTCTGTTTATCGAGCGCCCCATGAATGCACAAAGCCACACCAATAGCCGTGTGTTTCGTGTGCAGGAAAATAATAAGTCAGCGGAATTGCAAGAATTAAGCTTTGGCGAAGACTCTGGGAAGTTTATTCAAATTAAACAGGGCGCCAAAGAAAAGGATCGTTTTATCTTGTCGGATATGACCAGTATTCAAGATGCAAAAGCGATTCAGATAGTCGATTAAAATCAGATTGTAAAAAATATAACCAAATTAAAAAGGAAAAATCATGCGCGAACTCACCCTCAATATGACGGGCATTACCAAAGTCTATAGCACTGAAGATATGGATACCCACGCGCTGCGCGGTATTGATTTAGAAATTTACAAAGGCGATTTCGTTTCCATTTGTGGCCCTTCAGGTTGCGGGAAATCTACCTTGCTATCACTGTTAGGTCTATTGGATATGCCCACCACAGGGCAATATTTTATTGAAGGAAAAGATGTCAGCCAGCTTAATTTGAGTGAGGCCGCATTTATTCGCAATGAAAAAATCGGGTTTATTTTTCAGTCGTTCAACTTAATTGATGAACTTTCTGTGTTTGACAATGTGGCGCTGCCATTGCGTTATCGTCGCCATAAAGTCAGCGAAAAAGATATTGAAAAGAAAGTGCTGGAGTGTTTGCAAATAGTAGACATGACGCACCGAGCACAACATAAACCCAATCAATTATCTGGTGGGCAACAACAGCGTATCGCCATTGCTCGCGCCTTGGTGGGTAGCCCCGCATTATTATTGGTAGACGAACCTACGGGTAACTTGGATTCGCGTAATGGCGATGCAGTCATGGAAATGCTGCAGCAGCTTAACGCCAATGGCACTACGCTCTGCATGGTAACTCACGACCCTCGCTACGCGGATATGGCGAGCCGAAAGTTACATTTGTTAGATGGCAAAATTATTGATACGCAAACGCTGCAGGCCACTGAATCACAACAGGGATAGTTTTGTCATGAGCATCAATGATTTTAAAAACGCCTTTCATTCGCTTAGCAAAGCGAAAGGCTATGTCATCACCATTGTGCTTAGCCTAGGAATTACCTTGGGTGCATTAGTGGCGATGTTTAATTTGAATTACCAATTGTTAGCCGCACCCTTGCCTTATCCCAATGCAGATCGTTTGGTTGTTGCAAAGAGTGAGCGCTTTGATAAGCAGATTTTGGTGAAGGATAGGCATGCGCCTTATCCCGCATGGATTGAATCTTATCGTCAAGAGGATGCGCAATTTGAACAAAAAGCATTGCTTGCGTATACGGTATCCATTGAACGCAGAATGCCAGATAGTCCCGTATTAAATACCATTTCAACTACGCCTGAATTTTTTAATATGGTGCAGGCACCTATGAAATTAGGGCGCAGATTTGGAGCCAGTGAGGCTTTAGATACCATGAACCCAGTAGCGGTGATTAGCCACGGGGCTTGGGTAAAATATTTTCAGCAAGACCCCAATGTGCTTAGCAAAACACTGAACATTATGGAGATAGATTTTAAAATTATCGGTGTATTGGATGAAAACTTCGTTGAGCCTGAATTGTATCAGCGCGGCTGGGAAACCGATGTGTGGCTGCCGATGGATTACGATGACATGCCGGTGCAATTTCGCAAGAATTGGAACGGCAGTATTGGTTCTGCTTTTTGGGTAGGTTTACTACAAAAAGGGGTGGATAAAACAGCAGTTGAGCATTCAGTTAGCAACCGAACCGCTGCTCGTTTTAAAGATGAAACTGCTAATCTGTCTGAGCTTTCTGATGCCACTTTACGTATTAAATTAGAGACATTTTCTACTGTGATTCTGGGTTCTGCCAGCCAACAAAGTTTATTGATGTTGGTAGGTGTTTTAGTGTTATTACTTATTGCCACTACTAACGTACTGAATTTAATTCTCGCACGCACCGCAAATCAACAGCGCAGCATGGCGATACAAGTTGCCTTGGGCGCGCAACAAAAACATATTTTCAGTGCGGTGTTAGCTGAAATATCTACCCTAATGTTGGGTGCAAGTGTATTGGCTGTGTTAGTCGCCTTAGCGCTGTTGGAATTGTTAAAAATAGCGGCAGAGGGGCAGTTGCCACGCTTGCAGGAGTTGCACATCAATCCCGTAACTTTAATGTTTACTTTTTTGATGGCAGCTGTGTTGGCGACAATCTTTGCTGTTATCGTCAGTCGTCAAATTAATTATCGGCAATTAAATAACCTGCTACAAACCAGTGGCAAAGGTGTTGGGCTACAAATATCCAGTCGTATTCGTATGCTACTTATTTTGAGCCAAGTGGCATTAACGGCTGTGTTGTTGGCTGCAAGCCTACATATTTTATTGCAAAGCTCGCGGCAATTAACGCAACCAGTGGGTTACCACACAAGCGATCAATATCAGGTTCTTTTCAGTATTGCGACTTTGTGGGGTAATACCACGGAAGAAGAACGCCGCGCTTATGTCTCGCGCGTGATTGATGACCTGCGTGCAAACCCTAAAGTGCTGGCGGTTGGTGCGACAAGTTTGTCCCCCATTTCGTATCGAAATCCATCGTCTGATCTGTTACGCGTTGATGGGCTTGATGATAAAAAATTAAGTGCGGTTCAGACTTATTGTGATGGCAGCTATTTACACGTGGCCGCAATTCCACTCGTTGCAGGCCGTTACTTTACTGATGCGGAAGTACGAGAGCATGCACAGGTTATGGTAGTAAACGAAACCCTTGCGCGCGCAATTCAGGTAGACGCTCAAGTGTTGGGTAAAAAAGTCTATCGACAAAATGATGAAGGCTCGAAAGCGATAGAAATTGTAGGTGTGCTAAAAGATTTACAGTTGCCGGGCATGCTTGAACCGCCGCGTTTTTTTCAAGCGCATATCACTCAAAATCCAGAATTAGTCGTGCGTGTAAAAGCAGGGCAGCAGCTTACACCTACAGAGATTAATGCGCTGGCCGCTAAAACGCATCCACAACTTAAAATCTTTTACATGAAAACTACCGAGCAAGCCATCGCTCAACTGACTATGCCGCAAAAAACGGCTGCCGGTTTAACAGCGGCCCTGTCGCTAATAGCACTTGGTCTCGCCGCTATAGGTATTTACGGCGTACTCAGTTACAGCGTGCAATTGCGAAAGTTTGAATTGGGAATTCGCATGGCGATTGGTGCGCGACCTAATACAGTTTTTCTGCAAATCTTAAAGGATAATTTAACACCAGTGATTATTGGATTGTTGGTGTCGTTAGTTGTGTTAATCGGTTTATGGATTTGGCTTCAGCAAACGAGTTACAGCTTGCAAACAACCAGCATAGGGTGGCTATTGCCGCCAGTTTTAATCATTGCGCTTACGGCTGCAACGTCACTTTTATCTGTGTGGCAAATTATTCGTAAGCCCGCCAGCTATGTTTTGCGTGGGGATTAAAATGCTGAATCCTCAAGATTTTAAAACCGCATTTAATTCGCTGCTCAACGCGAAAGGCTATGTTGTTGCGGTCGTGCTGACACTTGGCATTGCGCTTGGTGCATTAGTGGCTATGTTCAATTTGAATTATCAAATACTGGCTGCGCCGCTGCCATACCCTGATGCGGATCAGTTGTACGTTTTTCAGGGGCAACGTTTTGAAAAGGGTGAATTAAGTTTTGCTAAAAGAACTCCTTACCCATTATTGATCGAAGGTTATCAGAAGGAGGATGCGTATTTTTCGCAAAAAGCGTTGATCGCTTATGGCATTGATGTGGAGCGGAATTTGTTAAGTGCACCGAGCATGAATGTCGGTGCAGTGACACCAGAGTTTTTGACAATGTTACAAGCACCCTTAGCATTAGGGCGTTATTTTAGTGCTGATGAAGGTTTACATTCGATGGCACCTGTTGCCATTTTAAGTTTTAACACATGGACGCAAATGTACCAACAGGACGCTAATATCATCGGTAAAACAGCTAACTTTAAAGGTGTTGAGTTTAAAATTATTGGCGTGTTAGCCAAAAGCTTTGTTGAGCCTGAACTATTTCAACAGGGTTGGAAAACCGATATTTGGCTGCCGTTTGACTACAACGACATTGGTAGTCGTAAGCTTTGGCAGCATGCGTCAACTCAAGGCCATGTGGTGGGGCGTTTGAAAGTTAATGCGTCCGTAGTTGCAGCGGAACACGAGTTTAATAATTACGCGGCATCCCGCTTTAAAGAGGAAACGGCAGCTATAGCCGGATTTACACACGCGACCACGCAATTAAAATTGTTTCCTTATAAATCCATTATTGTTGGAGATACTAGCAATCAGAGTTTGTTGATGTTGACTGGTGCTCTTGTTTTGTTATTAATTGCCGCCGCAAATATTACCAATTTGATTTTATCCCGCGCGGCGAATCAACAGCGAACCATGGCTATTCAGGTTGCGCTGGGCGCACAAAAAAATCATATTTTTAAAGCAGTGCTAGCCGAAATAATTGTATTGATGGCAGGCGCTGGAATTTTATCCATCGTCTTAGCCAGTTTGATGGTGGAACTGCTGAAAAGAGTTGCTAAAGGTCAGTTGCCACGTTTGGATGAGCTCTATTTGAACGGTGCAACATTATTATTTGCAGGCGTAGTTGCTCTGACCTTGGCGTTGTTCTTAGCTGTGATTGTGAGTCGTCAGGTTAATTACCGCGCGCTCAATAGTATGTTGCAAACGAGTGGTAAAGGTACGGGCATTCAAATTTCCCGGCGAGTTCGTAGCTTACTCATTTTAAGTCAAATAACACTGACGGGAGTTTTGTTGGCGGTGAGTTTACAAATTCTACAAGAGAGTTTGCGTCAGCTACACCAACCGCTGGGTATTAATACTCAGGATACTTATCAAGTATCTTTAAATTTAGGAACCTTGTTAGAAAATGCTTCAGAGGTTGAACGACGCAATTATTTATTGAGCATTCTTTCCGAGTTGCGCAGTAATCCCAAAGTGCTTGATGCCGGAATCGGTTCTCTAGGCCCAGTGTCCTATTGGACAGGTACTTTAACCCAGCGCTTTTTGCAAACCGAACTGGGTGTTGACGCTAAAATACTGGCCACTGCCACGTGGAGTGATGGTAGCTATTTAAAAATATTTAATATTCCACTGGTGGCTGGGCGAAGCTACACCGATCGCGAAGCGCTCGAAAGTTCGAGAGTGATTGTTATCAATCAAACACTTGCGCGCTTGTTGAAAACAGATGGTCAAGCGCTTGGTCAGCGGATATTTTTTAGAGGCAATGCAGATCAAGAGCCATCCGAAGTTATTGGCATTGTTAAAGATCTTCAGTTGCCAGGTCAGATTGAAACCGCCAGATTTTTTCAGCCTTATATTCCGGCTGAATATCCGTTGATTTTAATTCATGTAAAGTCAGCACAGCAATTCACGCCCATAGAGCTAAACGAGCTTATGGCCAAGGTTAACCCGGAGTTCAAAGTATTTCGCTTTTTAACAACAGAGCAAGCACACCAGCAATTGACTGCCAACCAAAAAACAATTGCAGGTTTAACAGCTGCGCTAGCTTTATTGGCACTGGGGCTTACTACCATAGGTATTTACGGTGTACTCAGTTACAGCGTGCAATTGAGAAGGTTTGAATTAGGGATTCGCATGGCGATTGGTGCTCGACCTCATAAAATATTTTTGCAAATCCTTAAGGATAATTTAATGCCGGTTATGGTTGGTTTGTGCGTCGCGGTGATAGCGCTGGTTGGATTATGGTTGTGGGTACAGCAAACCAGTTACAGCTTGCAAACAACAAGTGTGGGTTGGTTATTGCCACCAGTTTTAATTATTGCGCTTACGGCTGCAACATCATTGTTGTCGGTGTGGCAAATTATTCGTAAGCCAGCTAGTTATGTTTTGCGTGGAGAATAGTATGTTAAGTCTCCAATATTTTAAAACAGCATTTAACTCGCTGCTCAAAGCCAAGGGTTATGTTGTCACTGTGGTACTTACCTTAGGCATTACGCTTGGCGCATTGGTGGCTATGTTTAATTTGAATTATCAGTTGTTAGCCAAGCCATTGCCTTATCCCGATCAAGAACGGCTTTATATTGCTGTGCCTAGTATGTTCCACACTGGCCAACTTAAAACATCTGGCTCTGTTCCTTATCCCGCCTTGGTTGAGGCTTACAAAAGCAAAGATGACTATGTAGAGCAAAAAGCCTTAGTGAAACAAGGGCTAAATATTATTAGAAGTCTGCCGGATACCCCGCAAGTCAGAATTGGTTACGTTACACCCGAATACTTGTCGCTGTTGCAAGTGCCCATGATATTGGGGCGCAGCTTTAATCTGGATGAAGGTTTATATTCGAACTCGCCTGTAGTGGTTTTAAGTTTTGAAACTTGGAAAAAAATTTATAACCAAGATCCCGATATTGTGGGTAAAACGCTGCAAGTGGGCGAGGTGAGCTTTAAAGTCATTGGCGTGATTGCTAAGGAATTTTTAGCCCCGCAATTCAATGGTGTTGGATTGCCCGCTGAATTATGGTTGCCGTGGGATTATGCGGAATTAGATGAATATACTCGTCAACATTGGGGACAATTTAAAGGCGGGCAACATATTGTTGGGAAGTTGAAATTGGGACAATCGCCAGAGATTGTTTCGCAAGCGCTTTCAACCGATCTTAATGCGCGCTTTCAAGACTGGCTTGCGGTGCAAGCTTACTCCGGGGTAGATGTGAGTATTGGTTTTGCACTTAAAACTTATCAGCAGGCAATTTTGGGGGATGTTAAAGGCCGTATTCTTTTGCTGTTCGCGGGAGCCTTGGCATTACTGTTTATTGCCGCTGTGAATATTACGAATTTGATGTTGGCGCGGGTGAGTAATCAACAGCGCAACATGGCTATTCAGGCAGCGATGGGTGCGCAAAAATCCCATTTGTTTAGTGGGTTACTGGCCGAAATTTTATGGTTAATTTTGTTGGTGATGGTGCTTGCATTGGCGGTGTCATTAGTAGGCGTTGAGCTACTGAAGAATTTTGCCAATGAACAGTTGCCACGGGTGGCCGAGTTGCATCTTAGTTGGCAAAGCTTAGTATTTACGTTAGCAACGGGTTTAAGTTTGGCTTTGATATTGGCCTTTTTGGTGAGTCGCCAAATTAATTACCGCGCGTTGAATCAATTGTTGCAAACCAGTGGTAAGGGGACAGGTGTACAAATTTCTGTGAAGGTGCGTGCGTTGTTGATATTAAGCCAAGTGATGTTTACGGCAATTTTGTTAACGGTGAGCATGCAAATTCTAGTTCAATCACTGCAACATATTCGTCAACCACTGGGTTTTGCGGAAGACGATATTTATCGCGTATCGCTCAATATTAGTTCGCAAACGCAGTGGCCTATCACCCAGCAGCAAAAAAATACACTGGTTGCAATGCGTAGCCATTTACTAACACATACCAAAATTGCCGGTGTTAGCCTAGCGAGTAGCGTACCGCTGGATAATAACGGGCTGATTGATTTTTTATCCAGAGAGCCAGATTACAAAAATCTTGAGCAAAATCTATCAACCTTTATTGATCAGGATTATTTAACCCTGTTTGGTTTTGAATTTATAGCGGGGCATAATTTTACTGCCGATGATTTTAGGCAGGGCACACATACGATTATTATTAATGAAACTCTTGCGCGTAAATTACAGCCAGATGGCAAGGTGCTTAACCATCGGTTTTATTGGCGAAATGGGGGGACTGGTGGTGAGCTGAACGAGGTGGTAGGCATAGTGCGCGATTTGAGTTTGCCGGGTGCGCCAGAGCAATCAAGAATGTTTATGCCTTTTATTGCGCCGTTTAATGAGACTGAATTGATTGTAAAATTAAAGCCGCAACAAACAATGACCAAGCAAGAAATGAATGAGTTGTTAGGGCAGGTTGACTCACGCTTCAAAGTGGCTGCAATGCACAGCATGCCAGAATTGCATAATGAATTAATTGCGCAGGCTATTCTGGCTGCAAGTTTAACCGCAGCGCTAACACTCTTAGCCCTTAGTCTCGCTGCCATAGGTGTGTATGGTGTACTAAGTTACAGCGTGCAACTGAGGCGCTTTGAATTGGGGATTCGCATGGCTGTTGGCGCTCGCCCCAATATGATTTTTGTGAAAGTGTTAAAAGATAATATCGCCCCAGTGATATTTGGTTTGCTTGTGGCTGCCGCAGGGCTTGTAGGTTTATGGTTGTGGATGCAACAAACTAATTACAATATGGAGACAAACCTATTAGGTTGGTTGTTGCCACCCATGCTAATTTTATCGCTGACCGCTGCAACGTCGTTGTTATCGGTATGGCAAATTATTCGTAAACCGACGAGTGAAGTTTTGCGGGGGGAGTAATCTAGTTATGTACGTGGCTTATGTGGCTATGGCAGCCAAGTGGTTTGGCGCTTAGTATGAAGGGAGCGAAATAAGCCTATCATGCAGAACAGTGCGGTCAACATACAGTGAACAATGACGGTTAAAAATTGTTCACTTAAATTAAGTTTTGTGAGCTTTCATAAAGATAACCAATAACAGCGATGACCTGCGCTATGGCTGTTTATAATCCCTCCGCGTTTTGCATGTGAAGGATCAACGTTGCATGTCAGCCGGAATTCTTCATTCCCTCCAAACCTTTCAAAAGATAATCATCATGTTAAAAATAAATCACTTGATGTTGGCTTTTATATTTGTCGCTTTAGTTGTTCCTGCACAAGCACAGAATTATAAGAATTTTAAAGTAGCAGTTTACTCTCGATCCTACGAAACCAACTTGATGGCGGATGAGCAATGGTTGGATAAAACTTGGACCGAGGTTACCAATCAGGTTAAGGTGGATAAGATTTATCTTGAAACCCATCGCGATCTAGTAATAGTTGATCAGAAGACGCTGGACATTGCGAAAGCCTATTTTAAAAAGAAAGGTGTTGAGGTTGCAGGTGGCATTACCTGGACTATTGATGAAAGCAATAACTTTGAAACCTTTTGCTATAGCAACCCCGAGCACCGTAAAAAAGTGCAGGAGGTTATTGAATATACTGCCAAGAACTTTGATGAAGTCATTTTGGATGATTTCTTTTTCACTAGCTGTAAGTCTGATATTGAAATTAAAGCCAAGGGTAATAAAAGCTGGACTCAATATCGCTTGGATTTAATGACGGAAGTCACTAAAAATATCATCTTAGCCCCTGCGAAAAAGGTGAATCCCAATGTTAAGGTGATTGTGAAATATCCTAACTGGTATGAACACTTTCAAGGCTTAGGTTTTAATCTTGAGACTGAACCTAAACTATTTGATGGTATTTATAGCGGAACCGAAACTCGCGATGCAACCTTAAGCGCACAGCACTTGCAAGAATATTTGGGGTATGAGGTTGTTCGTTATTTTGAAAATATTGCGCCGGGGCGCAACGGCGGCGGTTGGGTCGATCCGTTCGGTATCAAATCCTATGATCGTTACGCAGAGCAGTTGTGGTTAACACTGTTTGCCAAAGCTCCACAGGTCGCCTTGTTTGATTTGAAAAATATTCAAGCTCCCATCACTGAGAAATTAAAAGCATCCTGGCAAGGTACAGGTACCAGTTTTGACTATGCAGAAATGATGAAACCTGTGCAGGTAAATGGCAAGGCAACAAAGCCAACCACTATTTCTAGAGTGGCAGGAATTACGTTTGAAAAAGTGGATAAATTTTTAGGCGAGCTGGGCAATCCAGTGGGTTTAAAAAGCTATAAGCCTTTTCATTCAACAGGTGAAGACTTTCTACAAAATTTTTTGGGTAATGCAGGTATTCCTATTGAAATGGTGCCGTATTTTCCTAAAGATGAAAATGTTATTTTGTTAACAGAATCGGCCAAATTTGATGCGCAGTTAGTTCCACAAATTAAAGCACAATTGATGGCGGGTAAAAAAGTAGTTATGACTTCTGGCTTGCTTAAAGCGATTCAGGATAAATTGAACGATATTGTTGAGTTGCAATACACGGATAGAAAAGCCTTGGTTAAAGATTTTTTCTTTAACGGGAAATCCTATCACGGCGACAAGGCAGTTTTGATTCCGCAAATTCAATATTTAACCAATGATTCATGGGAAGTTATCTCTAGTTACGATGGCCCTAACGGCTGGCCATTATTGCACGGTGCAGATTATTCTAAGGGTCGCTTACTCGTGTTAGCGGTGCCGGAAAACTTTGCGGATATTTCACAGCTTCCTGCTGAAGTGTTAACTAAAATTAAACGTGAATTGAGTGATGATAAAACGGTTCTTGAAGGCCCGGGGCAAATGAGTTTGTTTCTGTACGATAACAATACCTTGATTGTTCAGAGCTATCGCGATACTCCGGTTGACGTAAAAATATCTGCTGTGAAGGAGTTCTCCCAACTTAAAGATATTATTTCAAACGAAACCTTAAAAGCAGAAGTAAGAAAGCCTGATATGCACTGGGGTAAGGCCTCGGGCAACGAAAAGAGTGTATTTAGCCTAACCGTTAAGCCTCATTCTTACCGGGTGTTTAAGCTTCAATAGTACGATTCGCTTCACAGATTGGTTAGCCATTAAAAATGCCCCGATTACCTCGGGGCATTTTTTGCGCGTTTTTCATAAGCTTGCGAGTGATGTTTTGCGGGGGGGATTAAATACAGGGACATTGGTACGCCCCCTTCTTGTTTGATTTGAGATTTAAAAGTTAATGTGCTAATTCAATCTTAAGCATGTCACCGTCTGCAGAGATAAGTCGGCTCGTTAATG
>CAZZEV010000081.1:0-11305 GCA_964653305.1 uncultured Cellvibrionaceae bacterium
TCGAGCAAGAAAAATTCTCTGGCTTTCGCGCTGCTGGCGTTAATCGCCTTTCAATTGGTATTCAAAGTTTTAATGATGCGCAATTAAAGCTACTTGGCCGCGTACATGGCCGTGATGAAGCACTGCGTGCAGTGGATGTCGCACGCAAAGCTGGGTTCGATAATATCAATTTAGATTTAATGCACGGCTTGCCCGAGCAATCTGTTGAGGATGCAAAAGCCGATTTAGCGCAAGCCATCGCGTTAACGCCAGAACATATTTCCTGGTATCAACTCACTATCGAACAAAACACTGCGTTTTATTCTGCGCCACCCATTTTACCCGTTGAAGACACTCTTGCAGATATACAAGACGAAGGCCAAGCCATGCTTGCCGCCGCTGGTTATGCGCAATATGAAATTTCCGCTTACGCAAAAAACAATCAGTGCGCGCGTCACAATATTAATTATTGGCAGTTTGGCGATTACCTAGGTATAGGCGCAGGCGCCCACGGGAAAATTACGCAACCAGAACAAGCGCGAATTACACGCCTATGGAAAACGCGTTTGCCCAAGCATTATTTAGATGCTGCTACGAGCAATAAAATTTCCACCAACCTTGGCGGCCACCAAAATGTATTTGGCGGTGGCAGCGATATTCTTTCGCCAGAATCCCTGCCCTTAGAATTTTTAATGAATGCCCTGCGCTTAAACGCTGGAGCACCAGCGAATTATTTAAGCGAACGAACAGGCTTGGATTTAAATGTACTAGAACCGCAATGGGCAGAACTAGCGCAGAAGGGATTGGTTGAGGTGGTTAATGGTAATTTTCGACCAACTGAATTTGGCAGAAGGTTTTTAAATCGGGTGCTTGAGGCTTATGCTGTGGGTTAGCCGCGCTGAAGCTCTATATTAAACGGATTAATGCATGTCAGATCTAAAATATTCTTCATTGTGGGCAATCGCGGTTGTAGTGCTTACGGTTTTGGTTTTTGCCATAAATTACAACGGGTATCCCGGTATTTTTCCTATTTATAAAGTTTTGGCGTGGCCAGGGATTGTTACGCTGCGGCTTTTTAGTGAAGAAATAAATTTTATACCAAAACTGAGCATTCTGATGTTAGGTCAATTTTTAACATACTTTTTTGCCATCTTTCTTGTTAGAAAAATCGTGCATAAACTCAAGTGATTAGTGTGTTGCGAATAAATTAAAACGGAGGCTTTCGCCTCCGTTTTTTATTATGGTTGTTGTCTTTATCGTGTTTGTGTTTTCTTATGGTTTTTTTAGTTATGCGTGAGCGCTGGCCGTTTGGGTTTCGCTTTGCCAGCGTAAGTGATCTGTGTAGTGCAAAATGCGCATGGCACCTTGGTAGTCTTCGATGAGTGCGCTGCAGTTTTCAATCCAGTCGCCGGTGTTGCAATAGCGCAGGCCTTCTTGTTCAAATAATGCGGGGTAGTGAATGTGGCCGCAAATTACGCCATCGTAATCGCGACGCTTTGCTTCGGCTAAGCATTCTTGTTGGTAGGTATTGATCGCAGCTTTTGCGCCTTTGATATTGCTTTTAATTAAACTCGATAGCGAAAAATAAGGGCGGCCCATCCATTTGCGAAAGCGGTTGCTCCATCGGTTTATAAACAATAATAAATCGTAACCCATATCGCCGCAGAAACGCGCGAGCCAACTGTGGTTGATATAAGCATCCATGGCATCGCCGTGCATAATTAAAAAGTGCTTGCCATCGGCGCTGGTGTATTCGTGTTCGTGTTGAATTTCTATGGGGCCAAAGTGTTGCCCGCAAAAATGGCGAATAGGTTCATCGTGGTTGCCGGGTACATAAATGACGCGTACACCGCGCGCGGCCAGCTCATAAAATTTAAGCATGACTTGGTAATGTTTTTGTGGCCAGCAGAAGCGACGCTTGAGTGACCAAAGGTCAACAATGTCGCCAACAAGGTAGAGCGTATCGCAGTGAATATGACTTAAAAAATCTAATAAGTAGTCTGCTTTGCAATCGCGGTAACCTAAATGAATATCAGAAATCCAAATGGTTCGCGCATTGATCAGCGGTGTTGTGGCGCGTGGAGGTGGATTGTGCTCAAGTTCATTGAGCAGCGGGTGCGACAACACAGAGCTGGATGCATTCATGGGAGCTTCCCTAGGGCTGTTTGCGCAGAGTTTTGCAAAGCCATATGACGGAAAGACAACACTTATGTGAATTTTTGGTGACGGACTTTTTGAGATGATGGAGAGCGTGAATAGCAAAAGGAGGATTTTTACAAAAAATAAAACACCTAGCGGTAAATTAAAAATACCGCCCGGTTTGTTGCTGCGTGGTACTAGTGGTTAGCGGCTAGTTTTCCTTGCGTACTGTTCTGGCGGAGCCATTGTAAAACCGCATATCGGCTTTCCAGCATGTCTTTGTAGGTCTGCAAGATAATGGCATTAGGTTTGTTCTGTTGTTCCAGCAGCTGTAGACGCTCGGTGAGAAAAGCGATGTCGCTTTCCACCTTTCGTGCTACGTCTTCACTGTTATGTTCTACATCGCCTATGCTGAGCTTGGTCATGATGTTCTCTCCCGAGATTCCTTCTGTCCGAGTATTATCCATGCTTTTGAGCATCCGCAATAGGCGACATTGGCACTAGGTTTTGTGAGATATCTCCTACAAAACCTGTTTTTTAGTGAGTGTCAAAATGAATAGAAGGGTGGCCGCTAAAACGATAGAGGGGCCTGCTGGGCTATCCCAAAAGTAGGATGCGCACAGGCCTAAGCCGACTGCGGCGCTGCCAAGTGCGCTGGCGACTATAGCCATGGCCTCAGGTGTATGCGTTAGGCGGCGGCTAGCGGCGGCGGGAATAATCAACAGCGCGGTAATCAGCAAAACGCCGACGACTTTCATCGCAATCGCAATCACCAGCGCCATCAACAACATAAGCGCAGTGCGTACTTTATTGACGGGGATTCCTTCAACTTGTGCCAATTCTTCATGTACGGTAATGGCGAGCAATGGACGCCACAGCCAGATCAGCGCGCCTATAACGCCCAGTGAAATCAGCCAAATGGTGATGAGATCGCTTATGTTTACTGACAAGATATCGCCAAATAAATAGGCAAGTAGGTCGATGCGCGTACCGCTAAACAGGCTGACGCAGACGAGACCAAGCGCTAGGGTTGAGTGGGAGAGGATCCCAAGCAGGGTATCCGTCGCCAAGAAGCGATTTTGTTGCATGGCGACTAAGATGAGTGCCAGCAACAAGCAGCCGATGGCGACAGCAAGGTTGAGATTTACGCCTAGCAATAAGCCAAAAGTGATACCGAGTAAGGCTGAGTGCGCGAGAGTATCGCCAAAATAGGCCATGCGCCGCCACACGGCGAAGGAACCCAGCGGGCCTGCGACTAGCGCAACGGCGATTCCGCCCAAGAGTGCGTTGAGTAAAAAATCAGGCATGGTGATCGTGCTCGCAAGCGTCTGAACATCCGACTCCACCTTTAATCACATTGCCATGGGCGTCATGTTGGTGGTCGTGGTGATGGTGATAGAGCGCAACTTGAGGTTTGGCGCCCGGTGTTTCTGCTAGCCCTGCGCCAAAAAGTGCGAGGTAAGCGGGGTCATTGGTGACTGTGTCTGGGTGGCCGTGGCAGCAGACATGTTGGTTGAGGCAGATCACGGTATCGGTGGTCGCCATTACCAAGTGCAAATCGTGGGACACCAGCAAAACGCCGCAGTTGCGCGCTTTGCGGATGTCGTTAATCAAGGCGTAAAGGGCGCTTTGGCCACTGACATCCACGCCTTGTACGGGTTCGTCCAACACTAGCAATTGCGGGTCGCGCAGCAGGGCGCGGGCGAGTAACACACGCTGGGTTTCGCCACCAGAGAGCAATTGCATGGGCGTTTTACTGAGTTTTTCGATGCCGGTAAGCTGTTGAATTTCGGCCAAATTGACGCGCGCTTGGCCGCCCAATAATAGAAAACGCTCAACGTTGAGCGGCAGGCTGGCATCCAAGTGGAGTTTCTGTGGCATATAGCCGATGCGCAATTCTGGCGCGCGTTTAATCTTGCCTTCGTCGATCTTGATAAGGCCGAGTACGCTGCGCACCAAGGTTGTTTTGCCTGCGCCATTGGGGCCGATTAAGGTGACAATCTTGCCCGCTTCTAGGGTGAGATCGGCATTTTTTAGTAGGTGACGGCCATTGCGAATCACGCCTACGCCTTGGGCGCGGATTAATGTTGCAGCATTCATTGTTTAGTTGCCTCGAGTTGACAGCTGGGGCAGAGGCCGTTGATTTCTATGGTGTGGCTCGCAAGGGTAAAACCCGCAGATACGGTTGCTTCAAATACGGCTTGGTTGATTTGGGCGTTATCCAGCTCCACTGCCACACTGCAACCTTGGCAAATCAGAAAGTGGCTTTGGTGCTTTTGCGTAGGCGATGGGCAGCCAATGTAGGCATTCAGGCTATTAATGCGGTGGATGAGCCCTTCTTCTAAGAGAAAATCCAACGCGCGGTAGACAGTAGGTGGTGCAACCCGGCGAGTGGAGGCTTGTGCGAGCATATCCATCAGCGTGTAAGCACCGAGCGGCTTGTGGCTCTGCCAAACCAATTCCAACACTTGTTCGCGCAGGCTGGTAAGGCGAACGCCGCGTTCATCGCAAAGTTGGCGTGCGGCCTTAATTGCATCGCTAATGCAATTGATGTGATTGTGGTGGCTGCAAGCCTTTGCAGGTGTGTACATGGTGGGATCCGCAGGCGACAAGGATAAATTGCACAAAGGGCAATATGTTACACTATAACCTCGTGACTGACAGCGCCTTGATTTTTGCGGGATTCTTGCTGTGGTTTATATTTTTCGATGGGTGAGTATTGGCATGGTGAAGCTCCCGTTTTTATTCTTGTCTGCGGCGGTGTATTTCTCGCTCGCTTCAGCTGCGCAGGCAAAACCGCTGGTGTTATCCAGCCTTAAGCCGCTTACGCTCATCGCTCAAGAAATTACGGGTTCTGTTGCTGAAGTGGATACCCTATTGCCAGTCACTGCATCGCACCATAATTACCCCTTAAAAGTGTCGGATCATGCACGCCTGCAAAAGGCGGATGTGATCTTATGGGTCGGCCCAGAGCTAGAGAGTTTTCTGCAAAAACCGGTGGCCAATTTACCCACCGCAAAAGTTATCACTGTTTATGGGTTGGCGGGGATGAATTGGCCTATCGAGCCTGCTGAGGTGCGTGATCATCACCATGAGCATGATCCTCATTTATGGCTGGATCCGCGCAATGCGATTTTGGTCGCCCAGGCGCTTACGGCAAAATTAGCGCTGGTTGATGCAGCAAACGCTGCGCAATATCGCGCGAATTTGGCGTTATTTGTCGCCAAAGTGACGAAATTAGATCAAAAACTGCAGGTTTCGTTAAAGCCTTTAGATGGTGTCGGTTTTGCGGTCTATCACGAAGGATTCGGCCATTTTGTGGGCCGCTATGGATTGAAACAACTGGATTATGTGACCTTTACGCCCGAGCAAAAACCGGGAGCAAGACATATGCACCAGTTGCGCGAGAAATTGGCGAAGGAGGGGAAATGTTTATTCTTAGAGCCCTACAACGATATGCAATTTGCGCGTAAGTTAGCGCAAGACTTGCACTTAAGCCTAGGTACTTTAGATGCGCTCGGCACCCAAGGTGCCGCGACCTATCAGCAGTTACTAGAGCAAATGGCTGAAGCTTTCTCAGCCTGCCTGACGAATAGGCGCAATTAAAGATGTATGCAGAGGGAAGCGCAATTTAACGCCGCGCTGAGTTAGTGCATCAATTTGACGTTTGTTCAGTTCCATCACAAAAGCGTCATATGCGGCGCGTACTTTGCGATCTGAAATTAAAGCGCTGCTGACCAGCAATTCCAGAATTCCACTTTCGTTGGCAAGTCGATGGCGTTCGCCGGTATGGTGATAGTACTGGCTACCCAATTGCTGCAGACGAAAAATAGCAGTTTGCGAAAAAATTAAAGTATCCATTTAAAAACTCCTTTGGCGATAAACATCATGTTTACTGTGGGTTAGGTTGTGAGCTGCAGGTTTACCTGCAGAAAACTGAGTGTAGGTTAATTGCTGACCGAGTGTGTTCATTAATGCGCCAACAGCAAAACACTTTCAAAATTTGTGACAGAGATAAAAAAAGGGCCCCGAGTCGCCATAACAAAAAAGTATAACGAGTACGGAGCCTATGCAGGGTCAAACACGAGGAGAGAAAAACAATCAAACAACGGTAAAAAAACAACAATAACAATTTCACATTTTCTCAGTCTGCGCTTACTTGCCGCAAACTGGCTTAAATTTAAGGTAGCGCTAATGCGCTAGTTTCTGGAAGAGGTCGCTAATAACAGGAGTGATTTCTACACATCAGCTGCACTGTTTGAGGCGCTACATAAAAGAAGGCCATTCATGTGCGAGTGTCTGCTTGTGTCACTCAGTATCTGCAAGTGGCAGAACTGTTAATTAGTGTGTCTTCCAGAACTTTTCCGCTAAAAGCGGTATCAACGACTTAAAGTGGTTGATAGGCCAAAGCCAATGCGATCCATGGTGCAAATACTGGAGCTGCTAAAAGTAAAGCGACGAGTGCTGAAGATGACTTTTTCATTTGAGATTTCCTTTTTGAGGGTTACTTTCGGTTCCGAGGCAATTTTGTTACCTCTTGTTACACATAGTAACACATTTTTTATTTTTGGCTAGTGCTTTCTTGCAATTATTTTCGAATAACAAAAAATAATTCATTTATATCAATGAATTGCATGTATTTGTTGAAAATGGTGTCAAATGTATTTTCGTGCACAAAGGTAACACATGGATTGTAACAAAGAAGTGTTACCTGCTCCCAACTAGTGCTTTTGGTTGGCTTTGGATGCTGTGCAATGAAGCTTTTGGTGTATTCTGCGGCCTAAAATGCGCCTTCAGCCCCTGCTAGGCTATCAAGACACAACAAAGACATAACACCATGGTTTCTCAATCTTCCTTATCCGTCTTCTCTGGCCCTCTCGTTTTAGTTGATGGTTCTTCTTATTTATACCGTGCCTATCATGCATTGCCGCCCTTAACCAACTCCAAAGGGCAGCCCACGGGTGCGGTGAAAGGCGTAGTCAATATGATGCGTCGGCTTATAAAGGATTATCCCCAAAGTCAAATTGCTGTTGTGTTCGATGCAAAAGGCAAAACCTTTCGCGATGATATGTTTGCAGAATACAAAGCCAATCGCCCGCCCATGCCCGACGATTTGCGCCCGCAAGTCCAACCCATTTTGGATATTGTGCAAGCTATGGGTTTACCTTTGTTGGTAGTGGAAGGTGTTGAAGCTGATGATGTGATTGGCACACTCGCTCGCCAAGCAACTGAACAAAAACGCGATGTGGTAATTTCTACTGGCGATAAAGATATGGCGCAGCTTGTTAACGAGCATGTAACGCTAGTTAATACGATGACTGAAACAGTTTTGGATATTCCTGGCGTAAATTTAAAATACGGTTTTGGTCCCGAATTGATGATTGATTACCTCGCGCTTATGGGCGACAAGGTTGATAACATTCCCGGCGTGCCCGGTGTTGGCGAAAAAACTGCGCAAGGATTAATTCAAGGTCTTGGTGGTTTGGATGCAATTTATGCAGACTTAGAAAAAGTTCGCACGCTCACTTTTCGTGGCGCAAAAAATATGCCCGAGAAATTAATTGAGCATCGTGAGATGGCGTATTTGTCTTATCGTCTCGCGACAATTAAAACTGATGTTGAATTAGAGCTTGGCCCAGAGTCAATTCAGATTGCGCCGCCGAATAATGCAAAATTACGCGAACTGTTTGAGGATTTAGAATTTAAAAGTTGGGTAAAAGATTTGGGTGCTGATGGCTCATCGGCGACCACTAATTCTGTTGTGACGCAATTAGAATCAACGGCAATAGAAAATGGCGCAATGTCTGAAGTTAATTCAGCTGCAG
The DNA here is from genome assembly GCA_964653305.1 of uncultured Cellvibrionaceae bacterium. Lineage (GTDB taxonomy): Bacteria > Pseudomonadota > Gammaproteobacteria > Pseudomonadales > Cellvibrionaceae > Cellvibrio. Next base: position 7,944 of record CAZZEV010000081.1, read on the forward strand.
AATTTACACCGCCTTCCGCACCTAACGAAATTCACTACGACATAATTACTGACAAAAAACTATTTGCTGAATGGCTTGCGCGTTTAGAAAATGCGCAAGCATTTGCATTCGATACTGAAACCACTAGTCTCAATATTATGGATGCCAAAATCGTGGGGGTGAGTTTTGCTATTGAAGCCGGTAAAGCTGCGTATATTCCCTGCGGCCACGATTATATGGGCGCGCCAGAGCAGTTGCCGATCGAATGGGTGCTGCAAGAATTAAAGGCGATTTTGGAAGATGCGAGTAAAATAAAAATCGGCCAAAATTTAAAATATGATCGCAGTGTGCTTTTAAATTACGGTATTGAGCTGCGCGGTATTGTGTTCGATACCATGCTTGAATCTTACGTGTTTAACTCTATCGGCAGCCGTCACAATATGGATGCGCTGGCGCAGAATTATCTCGACTATAAAACCGTCACCTTTGAAGAGCTTGCAGGCAAGGGCGTTAAGCAATTAGCCTTTAATCAATTAAAAATTGAAGATGCAGGTCACTATGCTGCAGAAGATGCGGATATTACGTTGCGTTTGCATCAATTTTTTTGGCCGCAGCTGGATAAAATCACCTCGCTTAAATCAGTATTTGAAACTATCGAAATTCCACTGATTCCTATCTTGTCACACATAGAGCGCAACGGCGCTTTGGTAGATGCAAATTTACTGGGCAAACACAGTATCGAATTAGGCGAGCGTTTAACGCAGCTGGAACGAAAAGCTTATGAAATCGCAGGGCAAGAATTTAATTTAAGTTCGCCCAAGCAATTGGGTGTAATTTTATTTGAACAACAAAAGTTGCCGATCATTAAAAAAACGCCCACAGGTACGCCATCAACGGCAGAAGAAGTTTTACAAGAATTGGCGCTGGATTATCCGCTGCCTAAAGTGCTGATGGAATATCGCGGCCTTGCAAAATTAAAATCGACTTACACCGATAAATTGCCTTTAGAAATTAACAAACGCACTGGCCGTATTCACACCAGCTATCACCAAGCAGTGGCGGCAACCGGGCGGTTGTCATCGCAAGATCCTAATTTGCAAAACATCCCGATTAAAACTGAAGAGGGTCGTCGCATTCGCCAAGCGTTTATTGCACCTAAAGGTTACAAGTTAGTTGCGGCGGATTATTCGCAAATTGAATTGCGCATTATGGCGCACTTATCAGACGACATCGGCCTGTTAACGGCGTTTGAAAAAGGTTTGGATGTTCACCGCGCGACTGCTGCAGAAGTATTTGGTGTGCCGGTGGGCTCTGTAACCACTGAAATGCGTCGCAGCGCCAAAGCCATTAACTTCGGTTTAATTTACGGTATGTCCGCATTTGGTTTGGCGAAACAATTACATGTTGGTCGCAATGAAGCCCAACAATATATCGACCGCTACTTTGAACGTTACCCAGGTGTGCAGCGCTACATGAATGAAACGCGCGCGCTGGCGCACGAACAGGGCTTTGTTGAAACTATTTTTGGTCGCCGTTTGTATTTGCCTGATATCAATGCCAAAAATAAAAACTTGCAAATGGCGGCTGAGCGCACGGCAATTAACGCACCTATGCAAGGTACAGCCGCTGACATTATTAAGAAAGCCATGATCAGTGTGGATAATTGGTTGGTTGAAGCCAACGTGGATGCCAAATTAATTATGCAGGTACACGATGAATTGGTGTTGGAGGTGGCTGAAGATCAGGTTGAGCGGGTTCGCGCTGGTGTTATTGCGCGTATGTCTGCTGCGGCACAATTGAAGGTGCCTTTATTGGTAGAAGCTGGTGTGGGCAATAATTGGGATGAGGCGCACTAACACGGAAATCCTGAACAACGTCTGAATGTTGGTGTTATTTTTAAAGTTCTTATTTTTGTAACTTTATGATTTTTAAAGATATTTAATGGGTTAGCAAAAACTCGTAAATTTATTTACAAATTTCGTGAACTTATTGATAGGAGCTTAGTCTCAGTTATGTGTGTTTTACTTTCATGAGCTAACTCCTCCCCTAATGGCAATTTGCCAGCTTAGTGTTGTAACTAACAAAGCTACCCGACTTCTTAGTCGGGTTTTTTTTGCCTTGAGTTTTTGGGGTTGGGCCGGAGCGGGGTTTAATTGGTGAGGCTTGATATGGTTTATGTGAGCCGCAGAGTTGAACTTATGTTGAAGTGGGTTGCCCTAGAGATAGCTATGTTTTTCATGCTGAGTCCTCCAGACTTTTGACACTTTGTGTGTGTCAGTCCCTTTTTCGGTGGCCCTAGGCCACCGTTTTTTTATTCTGCTTTCGGTAATTCTGCTGCTAAATCAGTTTCACTAATAGGTGCCAGCCAGGTTTGAAGTTTGGCTTTGAGGTCATCTAGCCCCGTATTTTTCAGTGAAGAGAATGTCTGCGCGCTCACCAATTCACTTAAATTAGCATTTTTTAGCTCTTTCTTGACCGCCATCAAAGCGCTACCGGCATGACCGCGGCTTAATTTGTCGGCCTTGGTGAGTAGTATGTGCACTGGCATGTTGGATTCGGTGGCCCAGTTGAGCATGGTCGTATCGAATTCCTGTAAGGGATGGCGAATATCCATTAGCAGAATTAGACCTTTTAGACAGCGGCGCTCGCGCAAGTATTCGGATAGGTGACGTTGCCAGAGTTCTTTTTGCTCGCGTGATACCTTGGCGTAACCATAACCGGGTAAATCCACTAGGCGCTGGGTATCGCTCAGCTCAAAGAAGTTAATCAGTTGGGTGCGGCCAGGGGTTTTGCTCACGCGCGCGAGCTTGTGGTTGTTAGTTAAGGTATTAATAGCACTGGATTTTCCTGCGTTAGAGCGGCCAGCGAAGGCGACTTCAATGCCATCCTCAGGAGGGCACTCGCGAATGCTGGGAGCGCTCTGGGTATATTTGGCTTTTTGGAAGTTAATCGCAGTGGTCATAAAAACCCTTCAAATTGGTGTGTTATTAGCTCGATGGTATATAATGCAGCATAGCCTTCTGGGGATTAATGCTTGCTGGAACAAAAGCTTGGGCGTCCCAGAGTGGTTCCCCTAGAAAGACGGCAAAGGTTGATGGCCGGCATTGTAGCCTGATGCCTATCCCTAAGCGAATAAAATGACCCTAAGCACTGAAATGGGTGCTTACAACACAATTGAGATGACAGGTTTGCCAATGAAACATATCGTAAGAAATGCACTTTTTTCGCTGGGTTTGATTGCTATCGCACAAGGTGCCTCGGCTTCTGGTTCGGCAAAAGTGGTAGGCGATGCGAAAGCGGGCCAAGCAAAGGCGGCTGTTTGTGGTGCTTGTCACGGTATGGACGGCAACAGCGCGGCGCCTAATTTCCCCAAGCTAGCGGGT
>CAZZEV010000082.1:0-7126 GCA_964653305.1 uncultured Cellvibrionaceae bacterium
CGATTTTCTCAATAGATTGACCTGAGTGAAACGCCATTATCTCATTGAGTTTTGAACGCATTTTCAAGATCTCTTGCGCCTGAATATGAATATCAGAGGCCTGACCTTGAGCGCCACCACTTGGCTGGTGGATCATCACACGTGAATTCGGCAGACAAAAACGCTTACCTTTAGCACCGGCATTCAACAGGAAAGCCCCCATGCTACAAGCTTGACCGATACACATTGTGCTTACATCGGGCTTAATAAATTGCATGGTGTCGTAAATTGACATACCCGCAGTTACTGAGCCACCAGGGGAGTTAATGTATAAATGTATATCTTTATCTGGGTTCTCAGCTTCCAAAAACAAGAGCTGAGCTACCACTAAGTTCGCCATGTAGTCTTCTACTGGGCCAACGAGGAAAATCACGCGCTCTTTCAACAAGCGAGAATAGATATCAAATGAGCGTTCGCCACGAGCGGTTTGCTCAATAACCATAGGCACCAAGCCGCCGGCCATATCAATTGAAGTATTTCTTGAGTAATCGTAAGACATATTGCCTTTAATCCTTAAACAAAGGTTACAGCAACTTTTGGGATAATCCCAAAGTCAGCAGAAATGGACAATAAGGAGCTTAACCTGTGATTTGATTATATGCCAGTATCAAGCGTAAATTGCAGAGAAATTGCGAAGAGGAAAGGCCGCAAAACGTGCGCTTTGCGGCTTTTTTGAACGATTATTGCGGTGCGGTAGCCTTGATGATTTCTTCGTAAGCCGAAGCTTCTTCAGTCACTTTGGCGCCAGCCAAAACATAGTCAACAACTTGGTCTTCCAGTGCTGCTGATTCAATGCCGGACAATAACTCCGGGTTGCTGTTGTAGTATTCAACAACTTCTTTAGGTTCTTGATAGGTTGACGCAATGTCTTCAATCATTGACTTAACACGCTTGGCGTCTGGCTTCAGCTTGGCAGTTTTAACGATCTCACCAACAATCAGACCCAAGGTTACACGACGTTGCGCTTCCTCTTGGAACATAGTGTCTGGCAACAAAGACTTAACGTCAAAGTTTTGCTTTTGGCCGCCGAAGCGTTGCAGCATTTGGTTACGCAGAACTTCGATCTCGTTAGCCACCAAAGCTTTTGGAAGTTCAGTCGTGTGGGATGCCAACAAGGCGTCCATTACTTGACCTTTGACCTTAGCTTTCAATGCATTGGACAATTCGCGATCCATATTGGCTTTTACTTCTTTACGGAATTGCTTTTCGCCACCTTTTTCAACACCAAACTTAATAAAAAATTCTTTATTTAATTCAGGAAGTTGCGGAGCAGATACAGAATTTACTTTAATTGCGAATTGCGCTTCTGCACCTTTTAATTCTTCAGATTGATAATCTGCAGGGAAGGTAACAGCGATGGTTTTTTCTTCACCAGCCTTCATGCCAACAATGCCAGACTCAAAACCTGGAATCATTGAGTTTGAGCCCAACACAAGGTTTTGACCTTCGGCTTTGCCACCTGCGAACTCAATACCACCTTTGGTACCTACGAAATCGATATTCACTTGATCGCCATCAGCAGCTGCACGGTCAGCAGCAACCCAAGTGGTTTGATGCTTGCGCAATACTTCGATCATGTTGTCTACGTCAGATTCAGTTACTTCAGCGGTATAGCGAGTGATTTCGTAAGCAGTTAAATCGCTCAGAGTTACGCTTGGGTAAACTTCAAAGGTCGCAACGTATTGAAGATCCTGGCCAGGAGCCAATTGCACTGGCTGAATACTCGGGTTACCCGCTGGACGCACGTTCTCTTTTTGTACGGCTGCGTAGAAAGAACGACTAATGACGTCGCCAACTACTTCCTGGCGAACACCAGCACCGAAGCGTTGTTGAACAACAGACATTGGCACTTTGCCCTTGCGGAAACCTTTAATAGTCACTGTACGAGCAGCTTGCTTTAAACGATTTTCGACTTCAGTGTCAACTTGTGCAGCCGGCACACCGATGGTAAGGCGACGTTCCAGACCAGAAGTTGTTTCAAGAGAAACTTGCATATCTGCCTCGTAGGATAGATGTGGATCAATATTAAAAGAGCCGCTATGCGGCTCTTGAGAATTTATATGGTGCGGACGGAGAGACTCGAACTCTCACACCTTGCGGCGCCAGAACCTAAACCTGGTGTGTCTACCAATTTCACCACGTCCGCTAAGCTTTAAATGTTAAAGCAGTTCTATTTCTTGCTAACCGTTTGATTTTTATACGAATATTAAAACAATCAAACAGCCCTGTGCAGGAAGGGTGCGAATTGTGCCATAGACACTAGCGCTGTTCAACCGTCAAAACCTATTGCGGGTAAAAATTGCTTAACTTAATCGCTGAACCTTGGTGTTTTATCGATAAACGGAGATTTTTTGATCAAAACTCAGCGCTAGTTTCGCGTTGGCGTAGTACCAAAGCAGTAAAATCACACTGCCAACCCTGAATCACCCGCAAATCTACGTCAATCAAATCGACTGAATCCATATTAACGAGGCTAATCAGGTTATCGCTGTCACGGTTTTCGTTGACGACAGGTAAGCGCCAAAGCGAATCATAATAGGTTTGCAATTGAACCAGCCAAGACTTCTCATCTTTGCGCAAAGCTACCAACTCCTCTGCTTCTGCAGGATATTTCTTGGCCGCCTCAAATGCACCGATTAGATCGCTTTCAGAACGTAAGGCGACTACGTTTTTCAAACCGTAGGTTTCAGCAATTTCACGCAAATAATGTTGATAGGCGCAGATCAAATGAAACGCAGCCCCCTCTAGCAATGCATTGAGATGGACGGATGTGAGCGAACTTACATCAACAACCTGCAATAACTGTTTGGCCTGCATCAGTTTTTGATTGACGCGCGTTAAGGACAAATTGGCCATAATGTTGATCTCAATAAAATGTAACTCCACAAAGACAAAAAAGCCCTAAGGCTTTTCTGTTTTGAAACGATACAGCAAGTTAGGTTACTTTGTTGCAACCTTCCATTTTCCGCCTTCGTAAAACGCCTTCCAACCAGTCGCTTTGCCTTCAACCTCAGTTTGCACATACTGCTCTTTAGTTTTGCGACTGAAACGAATAATCGCTTTATTGCCATCCGGATCAGTAACGGGTGCAGACAACAAGAAGTGGTATTTAGGATCAATCTGCTTCTTGTAAGGCAATAACTCAGCAACTAAAGGCGCGCGAGTTTCGCGATTCTTGGGGAACTGACTCGCCGCGAGAAACAAACCAGCAGCGCCATCTCGCAATACATAGTGATCATCAACCTTCTCGCAGCGCAAATCGGCCATTACAATTGGATCAACTTTTGGCGGTGCAGCTTCTCCGCTTTTAAGCAACTTGCGAGTGTTTTTACATTCGGTGTTGGTACAACCGAAATACTTACCAAAACGACCAGTTTTAAGCTGCATTTGACTGCCGCATTTATCGCAATCGAGGGTTGGACCTTCGTAGCCTTTTAGTTTGTAACTGCCCTGCTCCACTTCATAGCCAGCACAATCCGGATTATTACCGCAGATATGAATTTTGCGCGATTCGTCGAGCAAATAAGAATCCATCGCAGAATTACAGATTTTGCACCGATGCTTGGTGCGCAATTGTCTTGATTCGGCTTCTTCATCCGCATCTGCATCCACAGCTTCATCGCCCGACACCAAATTCATGGTGTTTTTGCAGCGCTCTTTCGGCGGCAAAGCATAGCCTGAACAACCTAGGAATACGCCTGTGCCGCCCGTGCGAATTTGCATATGGCGACCGCATAAACTGCAGGGAATATCAGTGTCCGTTGGATCATTGGCACGCATACCTTTAGTAGCGCTGGATGCCAACTTCAGTTTCTTAGTGAACCCCGCATAGAAATCATCAAGCACATTACGCCATTTTTTATCGCCCTGAGCGACAGCATCAAGATCACCTTCCATGTTCGCAGTGAAACTGTAATCCATAAGATCATCAAAGCTTTCAACCAAGCGCTCAGTAACAATATCACCCATCTTTTCCGCATAAAAACGACGGTTTTCAACCCGCACATACCCGCGCTCTTGAATGGTGGAGATGATCGCGGCATAGGTAGATGGACGACCAATGGCACGTTTTTCCAACTCTTTTACCAAGCTCGCTTCGGTGTAACGCGCCGTTGGCTTAGTGAAATGTTGGTTAGGATTAAGCTTAACCAATGGCAGCACTTGGCCGACCTTCATATCCGGCAGCACCACGTCTTCATCTTTCTTGGCAGTTTGCGGCAGCACTTTGGTAAAACCATCAAAACGCACAACGCGACCACGAGTACGCAACTCAAAATCGCCCGCGTTTACCACTACACTGGTGCTGGTGTATTCCGCTGCGCTCATTTGGCAAGCAACGAATTGTTGCCAAATGAGCGTGTACAAGCGCTCAGCATCACGCTCCATTCCACTCAACTGATTAGGCTGAACCGCAACGCTGGACGGACGAATCGCCTCATGGGCTTCTTGTGCACCTTCTTTACTGGAATAAAGCACTGGGCTTTCTGGCAGATACTTTTTACCGTAAGACTCAAGGATGTAGTCACGGCAAGCTTCAACGGCATCTTTGCTCAAGTTGGTTGAGTCAGTACGCATGTAGGTGATGTAGCCCGCCTCGTACAAGCGCTGCGCCATCATCATGGTTTTCTTAACGCCAAAGCCCAAGCGCGTACTCGCCGCTTGCTGCAAAGTTGAAGTAATAAAAGGCGCTGAAGGCTTGGATTGAGTCGGCTTATCTTCGCGGCTAATGACTTTGTAGGTCGATTGCTGCAAGGATTTCACCGCAGCCATAGCCTGAGCTTCATTCAACGGCTTAAAGGCTTCATCTGCATGCTTTTTAACTTCAAAGGGCACTTGTTCAGACTTTGTTGCCTGCAAATCGGCAAACACCGTCCAGTACTCTTCGGGAATAAACGCACGAATTTCTTGCTCACGCTCAACGACCAAACGCACGGCGACCGACTGAACACGGCCAGCAGATAAGCCGCGAGCAACCTTTTCCCAAAGCAATGGCGAAACCATATAACCCACAACGCGATCAAGGAAACGGCGCGCCTGTTGGGCGTCTACACGGTTTTGATCAAGACGGCCTGGGCTTTTAAAGGCATTTTGAATCGCGGTTTTGGTAATTTCGTTAAACACTACTCGGCGGTAGCGATCGTGATCACCGCCAATAGCTTCGCGCAGGTGCCATGCAATGGCCTCTCCTTCTCTATCCAAGTCGGTTGCGAGATAGATGGTGTCGGCTTTTTCGGCGAGTTTTTTCAGCTCATCGACAACTTTTTCTTTGCCAGGGAGGATTTCGTAATGGGCCTCCCAACCGTTTTCAGGATCTATACCCATACGATTGATCAGCTGGCTTTTACTTTTCTTGGCTTGGTAGATAGCTTTATCTTCAGGCGATAGTTTACGGGTTGCAGCAGCCTGCTTGGCGCGCTCTTTCGCATCGACTGGCTTGGCGCCGCCACTGGTAGGTAAATCGCGGATATGCCCAATACTGGATTTCACAATGAAATCTGCACCAAGGTACTTATTAATCGTCTTGGCTTTGGCTGGCGATTCTACAATTACTAAGGATTTGCCCATGTTTTAACTGTCTTTCCATTAATAGGTGGATAGATAAATTCTGACGGCTCCATTGGCCGAGGAGAGTCGCAAACTGGCATCGGAGACCATTACAAGCCCATCACAGAGTCCATCAGATACCCTTGACGGGCTCCGCAGATACCTACGACGAACTCCACAAATAATAGTTACAAGATAGCCACTTTGCAGTAAAGGTGCGCATATATAAGACCTGAAGCCGCAGGGGTCAAGCGAATGTTAATATCTGATAATTAGAGAAAAGCTCTTTTGGCGCGAAAAATAGTCTTAGATAAGCCTGTAATACTTGCTATATTTATCCTTAATAATCATTGAGTTAGTTTGAACTATCACAACCCTCAACACGCCGGATAGGTTTCTTACACAAAGCTCTTGAAAAGCCCAGATTTTTTCCGATCCATCAACTCAACTTTGTTAGGTGTTATGTTTCATGGCGGTTTTGATCGTTTTGATTGTGCTTGCTCTGGTTGCACTCTTTATTGTGAGTGCGATTAACCGCAAGCAAGAACTGGAACAGGCGCGCAGGATGCAACAGCGCAAACTTAAAGTTCGGGTTGATACCATTGTGGATGTGGTTAATTGCTTAGAGCAGACAATCCCTAACCACATGATTGCAAAATACATAAATGATGAAGGCATACACCTCTTACAGCAAATACTGTCACTTGAAACCGGCTCTCGAACTCATATTGAAAACAGCATCCACCATGCACTGATTCGCTCAGAAGAACTCGCAAGCGCCAAACGCTATGCGGGCGCCAGCTATCAAAAAGACAGCGATGCACAGATCTCTCACACCCAAGTTCAATTAGGTGAAGCCGCCGTTATGCTTAGGCATATTTGCGCACAGGGAAAGATTAGCGATACTGAATTGGAAATTTTTACCAGCGAATTATCTTGGGCATTTTTAATGGTAAGTGTCGCATCCTTTATCGCTCAAGGCCTAAAATTCTCTAAACTGCAAGACCGTTTTACGGCGCAAAATTACTATCAAAAAGCACAAAATTTATTGCTTGAGTCGCAGCACCCAGACTCACGCCGCACGCGGATGATCAAAGAGTTAAGCGAAATTATTGAGGGCTCTCGCACCAGTATGAGCCGCGACCTACTGCCAGAACGCACACTCGCTGACTAGGCCGCCTTCTTCAGCGCGCCGATTAAATTCAAAATTTGTTGCAGAACAGGCTCACCGCCTTTCTCGCCCCAGTAAACGCATACACCTTTGCCGCCTGCGCTTATGGCGCGCACCGAGTCAGGTAATGCCTGTAAATGGTCTTTTAACACGGCTAACTCTGCATCTGTTGCGCGAATCTCACCCTGCCACGCCCACCAACCTAAGAAATTAACTTCATGCTCATAACCTGTGCGCACTAACATCCAGCTCGCACTATTCTGAGTTTCTGCGGGAGGTGCAAAATAGACGGGTGATGGGTCTGGAGCCTCTTGTTCATCGGCTTGTTTGGGAAGGTTACGGATGGAGTAATGCACACCGCTTGCAAGCGCT
>CAZZEV010000082.1:7136-11298 GCA_964653305.1 uncultured Cellvibrionaceae bacterium
GCGCTAGCATTCGCAAGTTTTCTTTATTTTTTTGTACCGGATCTGGACGCATCATCGCCAAAGGCCCAAGAATCAATGAAACAGTAACGATTAAAATAATAATCAACGTAATACTCATATCCAGTATGGCTCCTAGTAAAGAAATGAACGCTGGTTAGTAGTTATGAAGCTGGCTAGCCGTGAAAAAATGGCACTGGCTAGTTTGGCAGTTTGTGACTAGGCTGTAAGTAACATGCACCACTTAATAAGGAGTTTTTATGAACCAAACTAACTGCCTGTATAGCCACATTTTGGTTGGGTTAGATTTAACGGATGAATCACCGCAAGTACTTGCCAAAGCGGTTCAAATTGCGCGCTCATGCAACGCCCAACTCAGCATTGCCCACGTATTAGAACCTATTACCTTTGCCTATGGTGGCGACATGCCGCTGGATATTTCTGAAGTGCAAGCCCAGCAAGTTGAACGCGCTGAACAAGAACTGCAACAACTTTTAAAAGACATCGATTATCCCGTAGCGCAAGAACATGTTTTAGTCGGCCAACCCGCAAGCGAACTGCACTATTTAGCCGAACAACAAGAGGCTGATTTAATTATTGTTGGCAGCCACGGGCGCAAAGGTTTTGCGCTGCTTTTAGGCTCCACACCCAACAGTGTTTTGCATGGAGCAACATGCGATGTGCTCGCAGTATATGTAGCGCCAGTTACTCAAACGGGCTAGAGATCACAAAAACAAGCGGTTGTTTTATTCGGCTTGCTGCATATCTTCTAACTCAGCCCACCGCTCAAAACAAGCTTCTAAATCCATTTCAACTTGTGCCAAGGCTTGCAATTTTTCTTCAATGACTTTGGGCGCTTGTGAATAAAAGTCTGCTGCCCCTACCACCGCTTTCATGGACTCAACTTGCTGTTCAAGCAGTTCGATTTTTTTAGGTAAATCTTCAAATTCTTTTTGCAGTTTATAGCTGAGTTTTTTTGTGCGAGGTGCAGTAGCTGGTGCCGCAACTTTTACTGCAGGCGTTTCAACTTTAGGCGCAGCAGCTTCAACTGATGCCGAATCTTTCACGGTTTCTTCCGGCAAATCTGCCTCAGTCCACTTACCGCCTTGGCGAATCCAATCGTCGTAACCGCCAATATATTCCAACACATTACCGCGGCCTTCAAAAGCGATAACACTGCTGACAATATTGTTCAAAAAGGCGCGGTCATGGCTGACCAATAACACGGTGCCAGAGTAGTCGGTGAGAATTTCTTCCAACAATTCCAGCGTTTCAACATCCAAGTCGTTGGTCGGTTCATCAAGCACCAAGAGATTCGCAGATTTACTGAATAATTTTGCCAAAAGAACACGATTGCGCTCGCCGCCCGACAAGGCGCGCAGCGGCGTTCGTGCGCGTTCACCGCTGAATAAGAAATCGCTTAAGTACGAGAAAATATGCTTAGCTTTGCCATCTATCTCAATAAAGTCGCGACCTTCGGATACGTTATCTACCGCGCTTTTATCTAAATCCAATTGATCGCGCAATTGGTCAAAATACGCAACTGTTAAATTCGTACCCAAACGCACTGTACCCGATTGCGGTTGTAACTCACCCAAAATTAATTTGAGCAACGTACTTTTGCCTGCGCCATTAGCGCCAACTAAACCTATGCGGTCACCGCGCACAATTGTTGATGAGAAATTCTTAACGATTGGCTTATTGCCCCACGCATAAGAAACCTCTGTCAACTCCGCAACCAACTTTCCAGAAGCTTCGCCCGTTGCCAGCGCAAAATTTGCTTTACCAATAACTTCGCGGCGCTCTGCGCGCACATTGCGCAATTCTTTGAGCGCACGCACCCGGCCTTCGTTGCGTGTACGGCGTGCTTTAATACCTTGGCGAATCCAGACTTCTTCTTCCGCTAATTTTTTATCGAACAATTCATTGTGGCGCGCTTCTTCTGCCAAGGCTTGTTCACGATAAACTAAATAGCTCGCGTAATCGCCTGACCAATAACGCAGATGGCCACGATCCAATTCAACAATATGCGTTGCCAAGGTTTGCAGTAATGAACGGTCATGGGTAATAAATACCAGCGCGCCATTAAAGTTGAGCAATTGTTTTTCTAACCAATCAATAGCCGCTATATCCAAATGGTTGGTTGGCTCATCGAGCAATAACACATCGGGATCTAACACCAGCGCACGCGCAAGCGCTACACGGCGACGCCAACCACCAGACAATTCACGCATATATTTTTCGGCAGGTAAATCCAAGCGCGTTAAAATGGATTCCACCTTTTGCTGCATCAACCAGCCGTCTTGCGCTTCAATATCGTGCTGCAACTTTTCCATGCGCGCCAAAATTTCATCGGTAAATTCAGTACCGTGGGCAAGGTGGTGATATTCACTCAGCAAATCACCCAAACCCGGAAACGCGCTGGCGACAGAATCAAATACCAAGCGATCATCAGCATCAGGCAAGTCTTGTTCTAAACGCGCGATACGAATACCGCTTTGTAAAATCACCTCGCCTTTATCTAAATCTACTTCACCCGCAATAACTTTTAATAAGCTGGATTTACCCGCACCATTGCGGCCAATCAAACACAAACGATGACCTTTTTCGACTACCAGATCAATCTGATCCAAAAGTACTTGCAGACCATAACTTAAATAGGCTTTTTCGATTTTGATAAGAGACATAAAAAATTTAATTATCCGTAGGGATGAAAGCGAATCAGACAATGCCTGACATATAAGGCAAACTATTTTTTCTTCAACAAAATTAACTTGGTATCACTCGCCACATCATGCAATAAACGCTGCTGCGGGTGAATGAGTTTGTACCAATAGCCAGCACCTAAAAACAAGAGCGATAGCCATGCGAATAAACTGCGCTTACAAGCTTGCGAATAACTCACCAGCTGATTGGTTTTGGCATCCACCAATTGGATTCGCCAGGTTTTCATGCCCAGCGTTTGGCCAAACTTCTGCCAAAAGTAAATGTAAAAAAACATCAACGTCGTGAGCCAGCCTAGCGTAATAACAATACCCGCAAACAAGCCCCAATGAATACGCTGGCCAGCATCGGGTTGACCGAAAATTGCCACGCGCAAACCTACTACTACTGCACCATAGGCAATGCTGATCGCCGCTAACAATAGACAATCGTAAACCATTGAGGCGAATATTCTTAAAAGATTAGGCGATGCAAATTCAATCGCAGCTTCGGGAATTTTTTTCATAAATATTGAATGAATAGAGGTATCAAGTTAATGCTGGTATTGAATTAGCCAAGGGTTGGCAGGATCAACCTGCTGGCCAACACTGATAACGCCCGTGCCTTGTAGTGGAGCTTCTTCGCGGCGCAAATAGATGGGCGTTTTATTTTCTTCATGCACATAGGTACCGTTGGTGGAATGATCCACCAGCACATATTTACCGCGCCGAAACGCAATATGGCAATGCTCCCGTGAGCAAACAGAGACATCCATACAGAGATCAACTTTATTAACATCGCGTCCAATAGAAAAAGGCGTTTGATCCGGCAGAATACTGATCGACTGATCACCCATTTTCAGGGTTAATTGGAAGTTGGATACAAAGCGAGTGACATCGTGGATGGGCATAACTTGGGTAGAAAAATCATTTTGCTGAGAAGTCTCCCACGCCAAACGATAAATAATCGTTTTTTGGCTATCGCCTTTAATATTCACACGGTCGAATAGCTGGCATTGATGCATAAGTGTGGCGTCAAGCTGATCTATAACGCCTTGGGTAAGCACTATCTGATTTGCGCGTGCTATGTGTGCAACAAAAGCAGCATCGTTGACCGTATCACCAAATGCATCATTCGGGGTAACCACGGTATCGCCAAAGGCAATACCTATACGAATGCCCAAACCTATATCTGCAAATTCACGACTGGAGCGCTGCTGTATGGCAATGGCAACGCGGCAGGCGGTGCTGGCAGTGTCAAAACGCGCCATGACTTCATCACCAATGGTTTTTACCACTGTTCCCTCGTGCACAATCGTAGTGGCGGCCATATGGCTCACCGCATCATCTACTATGGCTTTGGCTTTTTGATTACCCAATTGCTTATAAAGCGCAGAACTGCCCGAAACATCGGCAAACATAATGGCTTGAGGGGTATTGTGATTGAGCATGGCAATTACTTA
>CAZZEV010000083.1:0-11151 GCA_964653305.1 uncultured Cellvibrionaceae bacterium
ACAAGGAGAATGTGTTCTATTACATCTCTTTGATGAATGAAAACTACCAACACCCTGAAATGCCTGCCGGTGCTGAAGAAGGCATCATTAAAGGTCTCTATTTGTTGGAGCAGGGTACAGGCAAAGCCAAGAACCGTGTGCAATTAATGGGTGCGGGTACTATTCTGCGCGAAGTGCGTTTTGCGGCTGAAATCCTGCGTAAAGACTTCGATGTAGAAGCTGATGTGTGGAGCGTAACCAGCGTGAACGAATTGACCCGCGATGGTCAGCGCGCAACTCGCTGGAATATGCTGAACCCAACCTCTGCCGCGCGTAAGCCATATATTACGCAACAGTTGGAAGGACGTGATGGCCCATTTATCATCTCTACCGACAACTTGAAAACCTACTCCGAGCAACTGCGCGCTTATGTTCCTGGCACCTATACTGTGTTGGGTACTGAAGGTTTCGGCCGTAGCGACACTCGTTCACAATTGCGTCACTTCTTCGAAGTTAACCGTTACTTCGTTGTGGTCGCTGCACTTAAATCCTTGGCGGATCAAGGCAAAATTAAGCCTGAAGTGGTTGCTAAAGCGATTAAGAAATTTGGCATTGATCCTAATAAAGCGGATCCAATGAGCGTTTAAAAACAAGCCGCCCTCCCACAAGGAGGGCGGCCTTGTATTCAGTGCGGCACCTCTGTACGGAATACATTTAGATTGATTAAATGCTTTCTATAAAAAGCAAATTTTAGCGAGGATAAACAGTGGCAATTCAAGCAATTAAAGTTCCCGATATTGGCGGCGCAGAAGGCGTTGAAGTTATTGAAATTTCCGTAAAAGTAGGTGACGTGATTGCCGAAGGCGATTCGATTGTTGTGTTAGAAACCGACAAAGCATCTATGGAAATCCCCGCCAGTGTGGGTGGTAAAGTGACCGCAATCAACGTAAACCTTGGTGATAAAGTCTCTGAAGGTGCTGCCTTGATTGAAGTTGAAGCTGAGGGCGCGGCTGAAGCCGCTGCTCCGGCACCTGTTGCTGCGCCAGCCGCGGCAGCGCCTGCTCCTGTAGCAGCACCTGCTGCCTCATCAACTGCTGGGGCAGAAGTTAGCTTGACCGTACCGGATATTGGCGGTGCTGAAGCTGTCGAAGTTATCGAAATTAGCGTAAAAGTAGGCGACGAAGTTGCCCAAGGCGATTCGTTAATCGTATTGGAAACCGATAAAGCGTCTATGGAAATTCCCGCCGAAACTGCCGGTAAAATTCTGAGCATCGCGGTGAAAGTTGGCGACAAAGTTTCTCAGGGTGCAGTAATTGCTGTTGTTGCCAGTACTGGCGCTACAGTTGCTGCTCCAGCGCCAGCCGCTGCACCGGCTGTTGCAGCTCCCGCACCTGCAAAAGTTGAATCAGCTCCAGTAGCTGCTGCCCCAGCGCCTAAAGCGGCTGCAGTAGAAGATGTTGTACAAACTGGCGATGTATACGCTGGCCCAGCAGTGCGCAAACTTGCTCGTCAATTGGGTGTAGATCTCGGCAAGGTAAGTGGCTCAGGCCCTCGCAGCCGTTTGATGAAAGATGACGTGCGTAGCTACGTTAAACCGATTGTTCAGGCTGCTCAGTCTGGTGCATCTCTTGGTGGCGGCTCAGGAATTCCTGCTTTACCCGTTGTGGATTACTCCAAGTTCGGTGATGTTGAAATCGTGAAGATGAGCAAAATCAAAAAGCTCACTGCCGATGCCATGACTCGCAGTTGGTTGAATGTTCCGCGCATCACTCAGTTCGATGACGCTGACATCACTGATCTGGAAGCTTTCCGTAACAGTATGAAAGCTGAAGCTGAAAAGCGTGGTAGTAAACTCACTCCATTGCCGTTTATCGTGAAAGCGGTTGCTGCTGCTTTGGTTGCAGAGCCTTCTTTCAACGTTTCTGTACATCAAGACGGTGAAAGCATTGTGCACAAAAAGTTTGTTCACATTGGCATCGCAGTAGACACTCCAAATGGTTTGTTGGTACCTGTGGTGCGCAACGCCGATAAAAAAGGTTTGTTTGAATTAGCCGACGAAATCAATGTGCTCGCCAAAAAAGCGCGCGATGGAAAGTTGACCCCAGCAGAAATGCAAGGTGGTTGCTTCACCATTTCCAGCCTTGGCGCTATGGGTGGTAACGGCTTTACCCCAATGGTTAGTGCGCCTACTGAAGTGGGCATTTTGGGTGTATCACGTGCGCAAATCAAACCTGTGTGGAATGGTAAAGAATTTATCCCACGCAACATGTTGCCGCTGTCGTTGTCTTACGATCACCGTGCAGTAAACGGCGCCGATGCGGGTCGCTTTATGACCTATTTGACTGGTGTGATTGGCGATTTGCGTCGCTTGTTGTTGTAATTCTTTTGGTTTAGTGTGTATTGAAGAAGGCCAGCATTGCTGGCCTTTTTTATTATTGATGTGTGTATTGTAAAAAAATAAAAAATATCCGGCAGTGGTACTCATTCTTCTTTTGATAAGAGCTTCGCTTTGCAATGAGGGCTTCACTATGCAATTCATAAATAAAACCAAATATGTTCTTGTGGCGATTGCAGTCTTAATGAGCGCATGCGCCACGCAAACTATTACACAGGTGGTTGACCCAACTAACACCTACAGCGCGCAAACGACTTATCAGAAGTTGATAAGCAATTATCCCTTTATCAAAATTGCTAGCATGGAACCGCCAGCTACCGTCAAAGAAATTAAAAACATCTCCTACGTGCAATATGGTAATCGCGCCTTGCAGTTGGATTTGTATCTCCCCAAAACTCCGCACAAAAAATTAACGCCAGCGATTGTGTTCGTACATTGTGGCGGTTGGAAGCACGGCTATCGCGAAAACTTTACGCCCATGGCGATTCGCATGGCGGAGCAGGGTTATGCGGCGGCCACTATTACCTATCGTTTATCTCCTGAAGCACAATACCCCGCCGCAATTTACGATGTAAAAGCGGCAGTGCGCTGGATGCGCAGTCACGCCAAACAATATGGGATTGACGCACAACATATTGCGATTGCAGGCGGTTCTGCGGGCGGGCAAATTGCGAGCCTTGTGGGGGTGACTAATGGTGAAGAAAAGTTTGACCCGCAAATGCGAGGCAGCAAAATCTCAAGTGCCGTGCAAGCGATTATTAATGTGGATGGCCTGTCTGATTTCACCACTGAAACTGCGCTGAGATTTGAAGATGACCCCAACAAAAAGCCATCGGCAGCTGGTGCATGGTTTGGTGGGCGCTACTCTGAGAAAACCGAATTGTGGGAAGAAGCTTCGCCGATTAATCACGCTTCAAAAAATACGCCGCCCATTTTATTTATTGGCAGCGCGCAAACACGCTTTAGTGTTGGTCGCGAGGAAATGATAGAAAAACTAACACCTTTGGGCGTACATACTCAGGTTGTGTTATTGCCCGAAACGCCGCATTCGTTTTGGATGTTTGATCCTTGGCTTGAGCCAACGGTTAAGGCAACGGTTGAATTTTTAAATCAGCAGTTCAGCATTCAACAATAATCTGTTACAGGCCATAACGGTAATGGCCTGTAATTTTGAATTCAAACAACATATCTTCCAGCTGCGGGCCAGCGCCTATATTGTGAACAATTAATGGGCGCTTGCCATCGTCAGATTTTTTATCAACAACAATACCAATATGCGGCAAATTGCCAGATACCATCCATGTGACTAAATCGCCAGACTTATAGTCGTCGCCGTTTGCAGTTACTGGTAAGGTTTTGCCATAGCGTGTGAAAAATGTTTGCAGATTAGGTACGCGGCGATGATCGATATTGGTATCAGGTTTGGTTTGTCCCCAATTCCGTTTAGCAGGATAAATTGCAAAAGATTTGCGGATATCTTCGTGTACTAATTGCTGTAAATCTATATTGAGTTTGCGATAGGCGCGTATGACAACATCGGTGCATACGCCAAATTCTGCAGGAACATCGCCATTGGGGTAGGCGATTTTAAAATAGGTGCCGTTATAGCGAACGCGGCTGTGTGTTTGTTCAAGTGCGGCCGCAATAAGTTGCTGGGTTTTATCTGAGTGCCGAGCCTGTGTTTGCGTGGAAGTTTGCGCCCAAGTAGAAAATGCAAAGCAATAACAATACACCGCCAAAACTATTTTATACATGCGTATTTAATCCGTTTTTTTCGGTTGTGCAAAGACAATTTGCCAGTGTAATAATTGCTGAAACCAGTTTAGGTTTTTCGCCAAGAATCCCACCCACAACAACCCTAAAATCACACCGCTAGAATTTGCTGCAATATCAAAAACATCAAAGGTGCGTGGCGGCATAAAATGCTGGCCAATCTCAATTCCAATGGAAAATAAAATTAAAAAACTGGCGCGCTGCCATAGTTTCCATAAAGGGAATGCAAAGCTAATGGAGCTGCCGGCAATAAAATAGCCGGCAAAGTGCATTAATTTATCGTTGAACATGGGCACTGAATTTTCAGGGCTGGGGGTTAAGCCCAAATAAATAAATACCGAGAGAAGACAAAAAAATTGCACCAAGCAAAGTGGTCGCCACACAAACATAACAAGCTCCAAGATCATGAAGCGCAGAGAATAACATTAAGTTGTTTGTGGTGTGGGCGAGATGGTTATTTAGGTGTAATTATTTTAAAGCGTTTATTTCACTAGGGCAGACATAGGCTCAGCGGCATACAAATCTTGCGGTGTATTGATGTTGAAAAAGGGGTCATAAACATCTGCATTAAATTCAACTTGAACAGGTTTTTGCGCAGTCATCCAATCCTGTAAACGGGGTACTTCGCCGTCATCGAGTTGAGCTTCAATTTGTTCTTTAAGTGAGATATGCCAAAGCGCAAATACGGGGTGCACGCGCAACTTTGAAACTGCCACTACCAGCTTGCTCGATGAGGTTTGGGCTGCAGCGGTTAAGGTCTCAACCAAATCAGCAGGGAAGAACGGCGTGTCAGAGGCAAAACTCACCAGCCATTCGGCCTTGGGGGCTTTGGCTTCCATCCAGGTGAGGCCAGCGTGAATTCCGGCGAGTGGGCCTAGATTATTGGGGTACACGTCGGGTACTACGGGTAAACGAGTTCGCGCAAAACGCAGGCTGTTGCCGTTTGCGTTGAGTAGGAGCTGTTCTACCTGTGGTTGAGCGCGGTCGATGGTGCGCTGTAACAGGGTTTTGCCAGCAAGCGGCAACAAACATTTGTCACCACCGCCCATGCGGCGGGCAAGACCACCAGCGAGGATAATGCCTACCACTGATTCAGAAGCTTTCATACGTGATTAATAACACCCAATGTGTGAGCCAAGGCTACCGCCTCATCGCAAATACGCCAGTTAGTTGCATGTAAATGTGCAGTGAGTGGTCTGGCGTATAAATTTACATTTCTATCTAACTAGTTTAGCTCTTAGTTACTGTCGCGCCTAAAGATTTTGCATCCTTTATTCAAATTGGTTCAAAGCATTTGTTGTAAAAGCTATCAGGCAAATAACAATAATTGATTTTTGTAATCGTAATCCTTTGTCATAAGATGGGTCTGTACTCTCAAACACACAACTCAATGTAAATGTAAGGAGATCCACTATGACTGAAACCACCTTAACAACCTCGGCAGGCGCTCCGGTAGCGGATGACAATAACAGTATCAGTGTAGGCGCTCGTGGTCCTTTGACCTTCGATAATCACTATTTGTTCGAAAAACTTGCGCACTTTAATCGCGAGCGTATTCCAGAGCGCGTTGTTCATGCGCGCGGCACTGGTGCTTATGGCCATTTCACGCTGACTAAGAGCTTAAGCCAATACACAATTGCTGATTTTTTGCAGAATGTAGGTGATAAAACCGAACTTTTCTTGCGCTTCTCTACCGTGGGCGGCGGTCAAGATTCTAGCGATTACGCGCGCGATCCACGCGGTTTTGCGGTCAAGTTTTATACTCGCCAAGGCAACTACGATATCGTTGGCAACAACACTCCCGTGTTCTTTTTGAATGATCCGATTAAATTCCCGGATTTTATCCACTCGCAAAAGAAGAACCCGCAAACCAACTTGCCAGACCCTGCGGCAGCTTTTGAGTTTTGGGCGAATCACCCACAGTCATTGCATCAAATGACGATATTGATGTCAGATCGCGGCATTCCGCTGTCCTATCGCCATGTGCACGGCTTTGGGTCGCATACCTTGAGCTTGTGGAACGATAAGCGTGAGCGCTACTGGGTGAAATGGCACTTTAAAACCAATCAGGGCATCAAAACCCTGACCGGCGAAGAAGCTGCAAAAATGCCGGCCTTCGGCGCGCAGCAAGATTTGGTAGATGCCATCAATCGCGGCGACTTCCCCAGCTGGGCGGTGAAAATTCAAATCATGACCGAAGCGCAGGCCGAGACTTACCATATCAATCCCTTTGATTTGACTAAAATTTGGCCGCACAAAGATTTCCCGCTCATCGAAATCGGTCAGCTGGAATTGAATCGCAACGTGCAAAACTACTTTGCCGAAACCGAGCAAGCGGCTTTTGCGCCGAGCAATTTGGTTCCCGGCACGGGTGCATCGCCCGATAAAATGCTGCAAGCGCGTTTGTTGGCCTATCAGGATGCGCACCGCTACCGCGTAGGTGTGAATCACAACCAGTTGCCGGTGAACGCACCGCGCTGCCCAGTGAATCACTATCAGCGCGATGGTGCAGCGGCGGGTTGCCCATTTGGTCACGGCAATCAAGCGCAAACCAGCGGGGCGAATTACTACCCCAATGATCGCGCCTTGCAAGGTTACCCAGCGCCTAATCCAACCTTTAAAGAACCGCCTTTGCGTTTAAGTAATGCGGTGGCCGATAGATACGATCAGTTGAGTGAAGATTATTATTCACAGGCGGGGGATTTATTCCGTTTGATGAGCGATGACCAAAAAGCCCAATTGACCAGCAATATTGCGGGCGGTTTAAAGCAGGCCAATAGTTCAATTCAAGCGCGTATGTTGGTGCAGTTTGAGAAGGCTGATCCTGATTATGCCGCGCGGATAAAAGCATTGCTGTAAGCGCCTCAGCTTAACCACTCAGAAACACCTCCCGCGCTAAACGGGAGGTGTTTTTGCGTAACATCTTTATCTTCCCATTTAATCTCTATAGCATCGCATTGGGCTAGGTGTTTTTACGCGCTCAGCTTGGCGATGCTTTGGCTTTTCACATCAGCTAAAAAAACCATAACAATAATCTGTACAGGACAAAGGAATATGAGTGTTGTAATTCTGCAATCGCGCCGTTTTTGGGTACTCTATTTGGCTGCCGCTTTAATCGCTACCTTGGCAGCATTTCAGTTGATGTTTAACAGCATACCCATGCTAAAAGTTGATATCGAATTTTCGCGCGCAGAGGCAGTAGCTGCTGCTGCGCAATTTCAGCAAAAGCAATTTCCCGATCTCAAAACCGAGCGCAGCGCTGCGGTATTTATCAGTAACCGCGGTTTGCAAAACTATGTGGAGTTGGAGGGCGGTGGTGTAAAGGCTTACCAGGCACTGGTTAATAATGTAGATGCCATGGCGCATTACTGGAAAGTGCGCAGCTTTGCCGAAAGCCAAGAGAAAGAGTTGACCAGCACCTTTAGCTCCAAGGGCGTGCCGCTATCATTTTGGTTGACGATTCCCGATCAAGAGCCTGGTGTCGCCTTGGACGAAGCAGCTGCTCGCGAGATTGCAGAGCGAGGTGCGCGCGAGTTTTTAGGCGAGCGCTTCAATGCTTACAAGCCTTTTGAATCAGTCGTGCGTCGCCAAACCACAGGGCGTACGGATTACAGTTTTACCTACGAGCATGAATCGCTCAAATTAGTTGAGGCACGTTTTCGCTTAGTGCTCAAAGTCGCGGGCGATAAGTTGGTAGGTGTAGATACTCTATGCCATATCCCTGAAGCTTTTGATCAGCGCTTCGAGGAAATGCGCGCGGTCAATAATCAGATCAGCCAAGTTGCCAATTATGTAATGTTCGGTTTACTCGTTTTGGGTGGATTAGTGGGCGGAGGTATTTGGTTGCACAGACGCCATCAACTGCGCTGGAAGCCTGCGTTCTTGTTCGCTGCTACAGTGGCGACTGGCCTTGCAGCGAGTGTTATCAGCAACTTGCCGATGAGCTGGATGGGTTACGCCACCACAGTTTCAGCCAATAACTTCTTGCTACAGCAAGTGGCTGGTGCAGGAATGGTGTTGGTGGGTTATACCTTGGTACTTGCCTTAATTTTTTGTGTGGGTGAAGGCCTATCGCGTATGGCCTTTGCTCATCACCCACGGTTATTTGATTTTTTTCGTAAGCCAGTAGCAACATCGCCAGAGGCTATGGGGCGAGTTTTAGGTTCTTACGGCTGGGCAGGCTTTTTCTTGCTCTATGCTATGGTCTTTCAACTGATTAGTAGAGACTTTGGCTGGTGGTCACCTACAGATACCCTAACCGACCCCAATATTCTCGCTAGCTTGCGCCCTGCATTAGGGCCAATCTTTCAGGCGTTGCAAGCCGGTACTTGGGAAGAGTGCTTGTTCCGCGCTGTACCCCTCGCCTTAGCGGCAATTATCGGCAAGCACTTTGGTATCCGCACGCCGCTGATTCTGGTGACCTTGGTCTTGCAAGCGCTGATCTTCGGTGGCGCACACGCAAATTACGCGAACTTGCCCGGTTATAGTCGCTTAGTGGAGTTGTTTATCCCAGCTATTGCATTCGGCTTGGTTTATCTCCGGTTTGGCTTGGTGGTAGGGATGCTTACGCACTTTCTCTATGACCTTGTGCTTATGAGCCTGCCGATCTTCTCATCCAATGATCCCAGCCTGTTGATCGACAAGCTTTTAGTGGTGCTGGTAGGTATGGCACCGCTGTTGATACTGCTGTGGGCGCGCTATAAGTCAGGTGCAGCACTGCCTCTGGCGGATGAATGGCGCAATGGTGTTCCCGCCAATGTGATCCATGAGGAGCATGCTTCTACAGAGTCTCCTCATTCAGAGTCTTCTAGTGTGAACGAAAGCCTATCGGTAAAACCGCTATCGCTCAGCATCAAGCTCTGGCTTCCGTTGGTGATTATTGCGGTTATCGCTATCGTTATGGCTTGGCGCAAGCCGCCGGAAGTCAATTGGCCGCAATACACTATTGATCGCACTCAAGCTAAGGCAATGGCAGCAGCCGAGTTGGCCAAGCATGGCGCCAAGCTTGAGGGTGAGTGGCACTCAACGGTAATGACGCATAGCGGCTGGCGTCAGCCCATGGATTTTGTGTGGCGCGAAACCGATAAGCCAACTTTTGAGGGGCTGTTGGGGCGCTATTTGGATAAGCCGCTCTGGCAAGTGACCTGGCGCAAATTCGATGGCCCCGTAGAGGAACGCGCTGAAGAATGGAGTGCTTATTTAGAGGCTGACGGCAGTCTCCATGAATTAGTTCATACGCTGCCAGAGGGTCGTTCGGGTGCCAAGCTTAGCCGCGAACAAGCTACTGCTAAGGCATTGAGTTGGATTGTGGCGAAGCAATGGAGCGATACGAACCAGTTAGAAGAAAAATCCGTTGAAGAAACTGTGCGGCCCGCGCGTAGTGATTGGGTGGTTAAGTACATCGACAAAACTGCCTTCAATCAAAAAGATGGCCAAGCCATTATTCGTATAACCTTGAGTGGCGATGAGGTGACTGGCGCGCTGCGGACAATTGATGTGCCAGATAAATGGTCGCGCGCAGAAGCTGAAAAAAACTCAAAAAAAATGCCATTTAACATAGCAACTGGTTTAGCCGTGTTGATCTTAGTGGGTTTAGCGCTAAGCACTTTTTTCCGCAAACATACCGGCCGCAAAATTAATATGCGCATTGCGCTACCGTGGATCGCTCTCTGCGTAAGCGCAAATCTCGTGGTGGGTATTTTATGGTTCGATGGCACTTTTAGCGATTTTAAACCAACCATGGGCTGGAATTTACAATTGTGGATGAGTTTGGGCGGCAAGTTATTAGGTGCAGGTGCGCTTGGTGTTTTTGTATTGTTTATGGCGCAAGCTATTCATGCTGAACGTCCTTTGGCTAATGCAAGTGTTAGAACAGATCTAATTGCAGGTACTGTTTTAGCGGTTCTCTTGGCGGGTTTGTATGCGGCGGTTAGTTTGTTGTTTCCCACCAAAGAGACGCCCCCAATTTTCGCAGCAGATTGGTCAACCTATATCCCTTGGCTAACGGTGATTTTTAATGGGCTTAAAGCATTTTTAAAAATCATCATCATGATTATTTTAACCATAGGCGCTGTACGCTTTTTGCATAGCCGTTTTAAAATAATTTTGTGCGCAGCGCTCTTGTTGGTGTTAAGCGCGGCGACTGTGCTCGCTGCCGATGAGCAGGCTGCAGCGTTGTTAAGACAATGTTTATTTGTGTTCAGCTTGGTCCTAAGTATTGAATTAATTCGCCGACAACAATTGGGGGTGTTAATTGCGATGAGTGGAGTCGGGGCTGCCTTGGGGCAAGCCAGCATTGCTAATGCACTTTATGCCGGTGCTTGGCAACACGCACTTATCAGCGCTATTTGCTGTTTGTTAGTTACCTATGGTCTATTGCGCTATTGGTACCGTAATAGTGTTGCGTGATTAACAGATTGATTTTTATGAGGTAGAAAAATGTCACTCGATTTACAAAGCCTGCGCACTGAATACACCAAAGGTGGTTTGGAGCGTGAGGATTTACATGAGAATCCCATTGAGCAATTTAATCGCTGGATGCAACAAACCGTGGATGCGCAACTTCCTGATCCCAATGCCATGACTATTGCAACTGTGGATGCTAGCGGTCAGCCATCGCAGCGAATTGTATTGCTCAAACAATTGGATGATCACGGTTTTGTATTTTTCACCAACCTCAATAGCCACAAAGCGCAAGATTTAAAACAGAATCCCAAAATCAGCTTGCACTTCCCGTGGTATTTTTTAGAGCGCCAAGTCAAAGTCTGCGGCGTAGCTGAGCAACTTTCTACGGCGGAAGTTTTAAAATATTTTGTAACGCGCCCACGCGATAGCCAACTCGGCGCATGGGCATCGCAACAGAGCCGCCCCATTTCATCGCGTGCGCTCTTGTTGCAGCAATTTGAATCTATGAAAAATAAATTCGCCAAAGGTGAAATACCTGTGCCAGATTTTTGGGGCGGCTTCCGTGTAAAACCCCATCAAATAGAATTTTGGCAAGGTGG
>CAZZEV010000084.1:0-11125 GCA_964653305.1 uncultured Cellvibrionaceae bacterium
AATTTGGCAAAAAGCGTGACTGTGGAATAATAGAAGTGTAAAGATTGTTCCCAATTGTAACCTTAAAATAAGGTGTTATACTTTTAAATAACGTAGTATGTTTTATAAAATAGTACCATACTAAGGCTGTCTGGTTTAATATTGATCAAACAGTTACGGCGGCCTTGGTATGACTTTCCCTAATGAACATAGGCACATAGAGTTAGCAGAACAGATAATTGCTAATCGATTTAAAGAAAATCGCGGCCAAGGTTCAGGTCAGGACTATTTGCCATTCCTGACTGTCAGAGACGTACCCTCCAAAGGACGAGTCCATCGTTTGCCCAGCGCTACGGTTGGTCGAGTTCACCATCTTCTTTCTGATTTAGAGCATCATGTGTTTTGCCAACTTGATTGGCATAGCCAAGTTGTTGATATCAGGGAGCAATTTCCTATAGCCAGAGATGAATCGCGTGCGTTGGCTGAACGACTTGGAATTGCTCATCCCAGCGTCAGAGGCGTTGATCAGGTACTGACAACTGACTTTATCGTTGATCTTAAGCCTGGAGGTCAACATTCTCGTAAGGCGATTTCCGCTAAATACGCGGAAGAACTAGACGATCCACGAGTTTTGGAGAAGTTAGAGTTAGAGCGGCGATATTGGCTTGAGAAAGGTATTCCCTACTGCATCATTACTGAACGAGAAATTCCCAAAACCCTTATCGAAAATGTTAAGTGGGTTAGACCTTTTCTGACAAAATTTGAACTTAAAACCAGTGAGCTTGAAGAGTATTTCGACATCTTCAATGATGCTAAACGGTTTTATTCAAATCAAAAAGTCACCGTGCTTACAAATAGGCTAGATGATGATTACAACTCTGAGCCTGGCACTCATTTATCTGTAATTCGCCATTTATTGGCGCAGCGAGCCTTTAGTTTCGACATGTTGAATATCTCAGTGAAAAACCTCGTATGTCAGGATCTTATCCCTTCCAGATTTTGGAAAATGAAGAGGTATGCATATGTTGTTGGTGAATGATGTATATCAGTATGGTAATCGGCGTTTTCGCATTTTGTGGCGAGATGCACGGATTGCTTTTTGGATTGATATTGATGGCAAACAGGCACTACCAGAAACCATAGAAATAAGTGATCTTGAAAAGTTGTTGTCAGATGGAGCGATAGAATATACGCAAGATCCATTTGAGAGCTTTTTAATGGCGCCGCCAAGCAAAGAAACAGATTGGGGACGTGATATTCAGGAAAGAGCTTGGAGGATGATCCAGCCTTACGTCACACAGGAACCGAGTATCTACTTGCGAGCCCAGCGAGGGAAGATGATTCAGTCGATGAGCACCAGTTGTTCTATGACTAAGGTGACAGTTTACGCCAAGTTACGTTACTACTGGCAACGCGGTAAAAGTTCGAACGCACTCTATCCGGACACTCGCAATTGGGGGAATGTTGGTAAGCCCAAGAAATGCGGTGAAAAAAAACGTGGTCGCCCAAGAAGTGTAACGAATGGTGGTGGGGTCAATATTAGCACTGAAATGGAAGGTATCTTTCGTACAGTATTGAAAGCTTTTTACTTAAACACCGATGGAAATAGCATCCAGTTTGCGTATGAAAAGGCATTGATAGCACTAAAAATTGATCCCAAAAAAGCGCGCGAATCAGATATTGCTGAAGCACCAACCTATGAACAGTTTTACTATTTTTTAAAGAAGGAAATTGGCGCTGTTGAGAAAGCGCGAGCTCGTGCAGGTGACATCCAATACCAAAAAGACATACGTCCAGTTCTTGGTACCTCTGCATCAGAAACAGTTGGCCCAGGTAGCCTGTATCAAATCGATGCCACGATCGGTGACATTTACCTTCTTGCGGAAAATGACCGTTCCAAGATTATTGGAAGACCCGTAATTTATATTGTGATTGATGTGTTCAGCCGCCTCATCACTGGTCTTTATGTTGGTTTAGAAGGGCCGTCTTGGGTAGGTGCAATGTGCGCGCTGGCGAATACCATGAGTGACAAGGTGGCGTATTGTGAACGTTTTGGAATTCATATCGATCATGAAGATTGGCCTGTCGTTGGTAAACCAGAAGCAATACTGGGTGATAAGGGTGAAATGCTTGGGCGTACAGTGGAGATTGTCAGTAACGCTTTAAATATTGATATTCAAAACACACCGTCATTTCGAGCTGATTGGAAGGGAATAGTAGAGCGACAATTTCGAACGTTGCAGGAAAAATTCAAACCTTATGTAGAGGGTTACGTGACCGGTGAAATTAGCAAAAAGCGAGCTGGATCTGATTACCGTTTGGATGCAGAGCTAACTTTA
This sequence comes from uncultured Cellvibrionaceae bacterium, assembly GCA_964653305.1. Lineage (GTDB taxonomy): Bacteria > Pseudomonadota > Gammaproteobacteria > Pseudomonadales > Cellvibrionaceae > Cellvibrio. The sequence goes on from CAZZEV010000084.1 coordinate 2,319, forward strand.
TGTGACTTCACAAGGCTTATGATTCAATGCGTTCTTAAATACAACACTACCCATGCGATAGAAAATTACGACGCTGATGCTGGCATGCCGCCTGAATTGCCTCACAACCCATTAGCTTTATGGAATTGGGGAATCCGAAATCGAACCGGTAAATTGCGAGGTGTACGTGAGGACTTAGCTATAGTGAACTTGCTGCCGCATACGGAAGGAAGTGTTAGCGAAGAGGGAATTTCAATTTTTGGCTGTGTCTACAGTACGGCGGTGGCTATTAGAGAGGGATGGTTTGACCGCATTAAAGCAGGCCCCAAAAAAGTATTGGTAGCTTATGATTTGCACGTAACAAATCGAATCTATTTACGACCAGGTGGTAAGTATGATGCCTACATCGTGTGTGAGCTTACAGAGCGAAGTAGAGAATATAGAGACCTAACATTCTGGGATGTGTGGACTATACGTAAAATAAAGGCGAAAACTGCGGCAGCAGCGAATCACAAAAAAACGAAAGGCAGACTAGAACTCGGCCATGAGATTGAAAATATCACATCTGAGGCTCGTGCTAAAAAGCCAGACACCTCTCATTTATCTAATTCGGAGCGCACAAAAGGCATTAGAGATAATCGATCCGCTGAAAAAACGCGAGAGCGAAAAGTTAACCCTGGCTTGATGCCGGGTTCAGTGGTGCAACCAAAAGGCGATAAAGATAACGTTATATATTTGACTGGAAATAAACCTCAAAATTATGAGATTCCAGACATGCTTGATGACTTATACGGAGATGATCCCGATGAGTGAGTTTAATAAGGATATTGCGACTGCTATATATATCGACCCAGGCTTAGTGGATTATGCAGATAATCCATTTATTTGTGCCTTGCCGCCTATTCGCGATAGAAAAACGACCATTAAGGAATTGCGAGCTCTACCCGCTTTTCATGAGCATGAGATAAATCTTCCAGCCCATCTTCGTGTTCATGCAATGCAACGCCTACTTACGCAATTTTTCCAGCCATTCAGCAAACATATAACCTTAGAAACGCGTTTGTCGATTTTGATTAGACAAGGCTATATTGGGCGTAACCCCGCCACGCCTGATTTTATTAAGCACCTCAACAATGGTTTCGACCGTATAAAAAATAAAGACGTAAACATCACCCCTTCACATATAGTCAATATCACATCCAATTCATTTGGTGTTGTAGGTACATCTGGCTGTGGTAAATCTTTAGCTCTACGTCGAATTTTAGAAGGTTATCCAAAAGCTATTTATCATCCTGAGTTGCATCTATATCAAGTTCCTTGGTTAAAGCTTGAGTGCCCTAGCAATGGTTCTTTAAAACAATTATGCAAAAATTTCTTTGTTGCGCTAGATAATCGTTTAGGCACTAAATATAGAAAGCGTTACGGTAAAGCTCGCACCGGTCCAGATGAGCTTGTGGCAGAAATGGCCCATTTATCACAGCTACATGGGATAGGCGTTCTGATTATCGATGAAATTCAGAATCTGCGGGTGACAAGCCTGGATGGTGAGCAGGAAATGCTGAATTTTTTCGTTACCTTGGTGAATGATGTTGGTATTCCTGTTGTGTTGATTGGCACCCCAAAAGCTCGCCGCTTATTTGCAAAAGATTTTAGCCATGCTCGTCGTAGTTCGGGGCTTGGAAGTGTCAACTGGGAACCAATGAAGCCAGATACAAACTGGGAAAAATTAACAACATTTTTGTGGGAATATCAATGGATAAAAAATAAAGCTGCTTTAACGAATGAAATTCGTCAGGCGCTTTACGATTGTAGCCAAGGTGTAATTGATATTTTGATTAAGCTTTTCGTGTTATGCCAATGGCGTGCAATTCTTACAAAAGCAGAGATGATTTCTGTTCCTTTAATACTGCAAGTTTATAAGGATGAGTTTACAGCGGTTCATCCAATGATCGCAGCGCTTAAATCAGGCGATGCAGATAAAATAGCCATGTATGGCGATCTAACAATGCCAGATATTGAAGAAAAGATGATTCAGGCATTTGATAGTGAAATCCCAGTAGAAGTCGAAAAGCGGCAACCTTCCTTACACAGCGATGAGCCAGAAAAGGTTCGGAAACTTTTGGCAATTGCACTAGATCTTGGATTAGAACATGATGTTGCATTGCCATTAGTAGAAGCGGAAGTGGCAAAAAATCCATCGATGAACATAATGCATATAATTCATCGAATCACGGCGCAACTTACGTCGCAAACTTCAGTTGCAAAAAAAGCAAAAATTTCTAAGAAGCCAAAAATTGGAGATTGGCAAAGTCTTCCTGAAGATGATATGCGTAATTTTTTCTTTCACAAAAAGGAAAATTCTATGCACGAGGCACTTAAACAGAAAGGCATAGTAGTCAGCATTGCTGACTATCTTGGGCACGGCTAGCTGTGCTTGGCTATTTTCCTAGGCCCTATCCTGATGAGCTTTTATATAGCGTGATTGCTCGCTACGCTGTTCACAGCGGCATTTGTTCTTCAAAAGAGTTGGTAGAGGAATTATTTTTAAGCCGTAATGCGGCTGCGGTTGTGGATTTTCCGGGGCATCTTAGTACATTTGTAAATCAGATCGCACATCTGCATCCTTACACGGTTGATGATTGGATTCAGCATCACACCTTATACCCAGCATACCTACCATTCGTTCCGTCGGAACGTGCGTATCAAATTATTCAATCAGCTAAAAGCAACAACGCGAATGATATCCACACTAGAATGGGGGTAGCTGCAGCGACTATTAGCACACCTAAGTATCTACGAATCTGTAAGCAGTGCTACATTGAGCAACAGTGGAGATATGGCGAGTCCTATTGGCAGAGAACATTCCAATTACCTGGTGTTGTCGTGTGTCCAATTCATTCACAGCCTTTAAGTATTACCGATGTTTTATACCATCCCAACAGTAAATTTTCATTTGTGCCGGCACGGCAATTCAACATCATAGCTCAACTAGATTCCCCAGAAATACGTCGTTCTATTAGTCATTTAACGCACTTAGCAAACAGCTTTTACGATTTATTAAACTCTCCCACCGATATCCATTTTACATTTCAACAATTAAGCCAATTTTATTTTCAGCTAGCAAAAAATCATGGGTTAACTAAGGGCTCACGCGTACTCCATGGTGATGTGGTTGAAAAGTTGATGACTTATTGGCCACGCGATCTTCTCTTTCGATTAGATTCGACACTATCCCCTCCAATATCATGGGTAACTCTATTATTTCGAAAACATCGTAAATTTTCACACCCGTTGCAACACCTCTTAATATGGCAGTGTTTCGATAAACGTAACGCTGCTGACGTGATATCACTTATAAATTCATCTCCGATAGCTAAAGCAGTCAAACCTGTAGTGAAGAAAAGTGATATTTCTGGTGAACGATTAGAGCATGAAAGACAGGTATGGCTTTTGATTTGTGGGGAACATAAAGCAAGAGGGGTTAAATGGATAAGAACAGAGGGCGGAGGAGACGCCAACTATATGTGGCTATATCGAAATGATCGTGAATGGTTAATTGCAAATACTCCGGAGAAAGTAAAATCTACGATATTAAATCGTGTTGATTGGCATGAGCGGGATCAACAAACTCTGGAAGCACTCAAGCAGCTTAAAAAGAAATTCTCGGGTATGGATTTAAATACTCGAATGACAAAAGCGTGGTTTATCAAAAACACCGAGATGAAAGCTACGCTAGAAAAAAATCTTAATAAATTACCCGCGTGCAAAGATTTTATTGACTCTCATAGCGAAACAGTTGAACAATTTCAACGAAGGCGAATTGTTGCGGCTGTAGCAGAGTTGCAGACCACCCATGCTGATATCCCAGCATGGAAAATTATTCGCAAGGCAGGTATTCGAAAGCAATTTGTGAATAACGATTTGCTTGCGTTTATTAATATTGTAAAAGGAACAGCCATTGGAACCGACACATCCGAAATTTTTACAAATTCCAGATAACAGCACTTTATTCTCATTTGGGCACTGCTTTCTCGGTGATGATGATAACTGGAAAATAACCGCCTTTTTCAAAACACCCAGCAATGTTATAACACGCGCCGACCTTGCGGTCGAAGCCTTGCCTGCACTTGCATTAGGCCGGGTATACAGTAAACAGAAGATAAAAGTTCAACACAGGGACATGCTTTACACAGTCTTACCTCCTACGGCTACATGGGAGAAGTGTACGATTAAAGATGTACCATCGCGCCTCTTCAAACCTCATTATTTTGACGAGTGTAAAAATCAAAAGGTGTTTAAGATAAACATAGAAGGGAGAACCATATGGTTACCGGTTATAGAACTTGCTCGCGTACTATTTTTAAAAACGGCTGAGAATACACGCTGTGCTTTTTACGAGCCCAATTTACTTACTCTCGCAAATACAGTTTCATCTCCAGACCTCACACTAATTCGTCTTGCAAAACACTATCCACGAAAACTTTTGGATTCGCGTGCGCATCGTGAATATCTTGCTTGGTTGCTATTAAATCCTGAAGCAACAAACAGCTTTTGTTCCATGTACCAATATAAATACAAAAATTCATTCGATTTTATGAAGTCTGTGCATTGGACATTTGATTTCAATCCGATTGAACTAGATGGCGTCACAATGAATTGCTATGTAAGTCAGTTGCAAGATGAGTTTTTTATTTATGAGGTACGTTCCTTAGCCCGTATACCAACGCCAAAAAATCACTCCAACATTGTTATTGAGCATCCAGAAGATATTCGGCATAAGCGAACTAAGCGAGGCGAAGCAGATAAAAAGGAAGCGTCACGAGATAAGAAAGATTTTCACGTTAACCCCTACATTGATGACAGGGAGGCTCCTTCCGTTCACTCAAAACATCGTGTAGTCGATATACCCCGTGGACGTTTATATTTTGATGCGCTTATGGAGGCAGAACGACATTTTACGGAAGTAGAGTTAGATGAAGGTAAAGGTTCGGAATCATCCGACACCAAAAATACAGAGACAATAAATTTAGGGATTACAGAGGGGGACTCAAACAAAAAATCTCGGAAAACTGATTTTCAAACCTTACCAGAGCCAGCAGCACCACTGACTGATTTCTTTAAACACATTAGAGCAGCCCTAGCGCATATAAAGAGTAAACAGCGCTCATGGAAAATTAATGAAATAACTGGACTACTATCACACGAAAAACCTAAGCCATTCCTTAAGGTTGCCGGTAGCAATCGTCGATATTTCTGTGGCGAGATTGAGGTCTTACCAGACACTGTAATTACTATTTTGGAGATTGATTTATCGGATAAGCGTGGGTTAAGCACACTTGTAATGCGTCTACCGCCTGATGAAGATGAAGCAATAGGCAATATTTTAGACGCGTTGGTTGGAAAGTCCGGCCACTGGGACCGCGATCTTGTGAATGATCTCACCGATATGTGCACTTACGTTGCGCACCCTAAAGAACTATCGAATGAAACCCCAACAGAAGTCTATGAAAACTGGGCCATCCGCATTTTGAGAGAGCTTTAAGCTCGATATTTCTTTGCACGTTTAGGGTCACCCCGCAGTTCCTGCTTTCCATCTAAATAATTCGTTTTGAAGGTACGAACCAAAATAATTCAGAAAATGTTTGACGCTGCTCTTGTGCAGGCATATACTGAACACAAGTTAATCGTACAGGAGAAACGAAATATGAAAAATTCAGATACGTTAGTTAAGTTGGGTGACATGGTTAAGGTCATTCCCGGTGCTACCAATACAACTTATGCCAAGGAAGCTTCAGATACAAGTACGGAGTTTGGCCTTCTTATAGGTTCAGCCGTTACCGCAGAAGGCACTGTTAACCTTGCAGCCTTAGAGCCTGTATGGGTCGAACCGGGTAAAGACATTTCGCGCTACCTGTTGCAGGCAGGTGATGTGGTACTTCTCGCTAGAGGTTCAGCGATACGTGCAGCATTAGTAAGCCGAGAAGTGGCTGCCACCAACGTCATCGCATCTGCCAACTTTCTTATTATCCGTACCGATGCCAGTCGCATAAAACCCACTGTGCTGCTGGCCTATTTGAATTCACCACAAGGGAGTGCGGCATTAATAGCGCAAAGTAGTGGTGCCGTTATTCAAAGCGTCAGCGCATCAAGCTTGGCGGAGTTGAATATCCCTCTACCCGATATGCTTGCGCAAAATGAAATTGATGAACTTTATCAAGCCAGCACAGAGGCTTACCGCGCTACGCTTGCCTTGGCAGAGCAACAAAAAGTATTGGCAAACGCACGTATTGTTAATTTGATGTGGAGCTAATAATGACTAACCAATTACAAGCCTCTCTATGGTCAACGCTCGATAGCTTAAGAGGTTCGCCCTGTTTACAGCAGGATATTTTAGAAGCACTAACATTGCTTGCCTTGGTTGCGAAACAAGCGCCTGACGATTTCATCGCCATTTACAACACAGGTGCAAATCATCAACGCGATGAATTGCAAAACCTAGTGCATAAGCTCGCCGATAGTTCTAGTGCTCACATTTATGAGCATACTCAAATTGGACGGGTGCCGCCAATTGTCTGGCAAAAGCTGATTTATTTTATTACAGAAAACATGTGTCGGTTGAATGAGTTAGCTGTAGCCATTCGTGAAAGTCTTTGCACGGGTACGCCCGCATCTGCGCCAGAGTCAGGCAGCAGTGAAAGTGTAAAAAATCTATTTGCCGCGTTAATGGGCAATATCAGTAACAAGACTTTTTACGATGGCAGCGCAGGTTTTGCGCAAATCGCAGTGGCCTTGCAGCCTCAGAAAATGTATCTAGAAGAAATCAACACTAGTACTTGGGCGACAAGCTATCGTCTCTTGGTACTACAAGGTATAGAGCCAAGTTTTAGCAATTGCGACAGCCTAATTAATTCAACTTACCCAGAGCTGAAGGCAGATGTAGCCGCCATGCAGCCGCCGTTTGGGATTCGCTTAGCTAATCAACATATAGAGCAGCTAGTCACTAGTGAAATGCTTGTTGTAGATGCAGGCAAAAAACTACCCACCAGTGCTGGCGATGTAGTTTGGATTCAACATGCGCTCAGTAAAATCAATGCGCAAGGTAAAGCCTATTTACTACTACCGCAAGGCTGGCTATTTCGCGGCGGTTACGATGCTAAGGTGCGCGACTATTTATTAGATGAAGATTTGATAGAGGCAATTATTGGATTACCTGAAGGGCTTCTGCACAACACAGCGATTCCTACCAGCGTTTTAGTTCTTAACAAGGCAAAACAAAAAGGTAAACCCATTCATTTTGTTGATGCGTCTGGGTTAGGAAAAAAAGATAAACGCCTAAGGGTGCTTTCAACAGCGGAAGTCGAGCAGATTGCAAGCCTGGCTAAAGGCATAGATGAAAATAGCCCACTGTATAAAGCCGTTTATATACCGGAAATTCGTCGGCAATCCGCAAAAGGCGATGGTAACAATTTAAGTGTTAGTCAATTTTTCATTAGCGAAGCACACTTTGAATTACCCAATGTAGAAGAAGAATTGGCAAAATTAAAACAATGTCAAACTGAATTTAAACAAGCGCAAGCAAAGCTCAACCGCTTACTAAATATTACTGAATAAGAGGAGGTAACCATCATGGCAGACTTTAAAAAAATTGAAGAATTAGAAAAGCGTTTGTGGGCAGCTGCGGATAGCATGCGCGCTAACACAGGTTTAACGGCACAAGAATATTCACGCCCCATATTAGGCTTAATTTTTTTGCGCTACGCGGAGTATCGCTTTACACAAGCAAAAGCGAATTTAGAAGAACAAGGTGCTCGCCGCCGTGGTGGCGATATTAAATCGCGCATTCAAGCTGAAGGCGCTATGTATGTTCCAGACTCAGCGCTATTTTCAAATTTATTGGCTCTACCAGAAGGCGCAAATATTGGCGTAAATATCAATGAAGCTATGAAAGCACTTGAGGCAGAAAACGAAGCGATTAAAGATGCACTACCCAAAACCTACACGCGCTTCGAAAACGATATTCTAAAAGGGCTACTCAAAAACTTTGCGAGTATAGATTTTGGTTTAGGGTCAGATGTGTTTGGCCGCATTTACGAATTCTTCTTGAATGAATTTGCAAAAACTGAAGGTCAAGGTGGCGGTGAATTTTTTACACCATCAACACTGGTTCGTCTCATTACAGAAATTATTGAACCCTACCACGGCAAAGTGTTTGACCCCGCCTGTGGTTCAGGCGGTATGTTTGTAAGTTCTGCGAACTTTGTAACTGAACACAATAAAAGCGCAGCAGATTCGCTTTCAATTTTCGGGCAAGAAAAAACTGGCGATACGGTTCGCCTAGCGAAAATGAACTTGGCTGTACATGGGTTGCAGGGAGATATTCGTGAAGGTAACTCCTATTACGATGATATTCACCAGTGTGCAGGTCAATTTGATTTTGTTATGGCAAACCCGCCCTTCAATGTGGACGCTATTCAGAAAGAACGTTTAGAGGGAGATAAAGCTCGCTTCCCATTTGGTATGCCGCGCAATGACAACGGCAACTATATTTGGATTCAACTTTTCTACGCCGCACTTAATGAAAAAGGCCGTGCTGGATTCGTGATGGCGAACTCTGCGAGCGATGCACGCGGTAGCGAGTTGGATATTCGCAAAAAAATAATTGAAGCTGATGGTATCGATGTGATGATCGCTATCTCTGGCAACTTTTTCTATACCGTAACTTTGCCTTGCACCTTATGGTTTATGGATAAACAAAAAGCTGAGCACAACAAAGGCAAAGTTCTATTTATTGATGCTCGCCATATTTTCCGCCAAGTAACTCGTGCCGT
>CAZZEV010000085.1:0-11122 GCA_964653305.1 uncultured Cellvibrionaceae bacterium
GTATGAAGGCATATACTTTTCCACCATAATGATTGCGCTATCTTGGAGTTAATATGAGCATTTTTGGTAAACTGTATTTTGATGGTGCCTGGCACTCAGGCCAAGGCGGAAGCTACCAAGCGATAGATCCATCTACGGCAACCGCCATAGAACCCATGATGGGCAAAGCCACCAAGACTCAAGTTGAGGCCGCCGTGGCAGCTGCTCAGCGCGATGCTCTAGCGTTTGCCAAAATGCCCGCGACCAAACGCGCAATGTTTTTGCGTGAATGCGCCACTCAAATTGAAGCCCTGGGCGATGAGCTCGTGACCCGAATTACCCAAGAAACAGGCTACCCAAAAGCACGCGGTGAGGGAGAGCGCGCTCGTACCTGTGGCCAGTTACGCATGTTTGCCGACTCGCTTGATGCAGGCGAATTTGTTGACGCCCGCATAGATACCGCACTACCCGATCGCAAACCGGCCCCCAGACCAGACCTTCGCTTTATGCAGCAAGCCATAGGCCCGGTGGCAGTTTTTGCTGTCAGCAATTTTCCGCTTGCCTATTCTGTTGCGGGTGGCGATACAGCATCTGCCTTGGCAGCAGGCTGCCCTGTGCTAGCCAAAGGCCATTTATCGCACCCAGGCACGGGAGAATTAGTCGCCCAAGCCATAGCGAACGCCATCGACACATGCCAGATGCCTAAGGGTATTTTTGCTTTCTTAATGGGTGACGACGCTGAAGTGGGCGCAACCTTGGTTCAAGCCAGCCCTGTGAAAGCCGTTGGATTTACCGGCTCAATTGCCGGTGGAACAGCACTGATGAAGCTAGCCAATGCGCGACCAGAACCTATCCCCGTATTTGCCGAAATGGGCAGTGTTAACCCTGTGGTTCTATTGCCCGAAGCCTTGAAAACCAACGCAGCAGCTATTGCTAAAGGCTTTGTGGCTTCGCTCACCTTGGGCACTGGGCAGTTCTGTGTAAACCCTGGCTTGGTTATCGCTGTGGAAGGCGCAGGCCTTGAAGAGTTTATCCAAACCGTTCAAACCGAACTAGGAAATATAGGCGCGGGCGTCATGCTGAATGAGCGCATTTGTAACGCTTACCAGCAAGGTATTACACGCTTTACTCACGCACCTGGGGTAAGCTCTTTGGCACACGGACAAGCCAATTCAGTACCCGAAGGATTCCGCGCCCAAGCTCATTTACTGGGTACTAGTGGCGAGAACTTCATTGCGCAGCACGCTATTCATGAAGAAGTTTTTGGCCCTACATCACTCCTTGTGACCTGCAAAGATATTGCGGAAGTGGAGCGAGTTATCGAGGCTCTCGCAGGCCAATTAACGGGCACCCTGCATGGCACTGAAAGCGAGCTGCTCGCTCACTCTGCGTTAGTCGATTTGCTCGCGCGCAAGGCCGGCAGAGTAGTTATAAATGGCTTCCCAACTGGAGTTGAAGTCTGCCCATCCATGGTTCACGGCGGGCCTTTCCCCGCGTCATCGGACATGCGCTTTACCGCCGTTGGCACCGCCGCAATCCAACGCTTCCAGCGGCCCGTATGCTACCAAAACTTTCCTGATACACTTCTTCCTGAGGCATTAAAAAACAGCAACCCACTCAAGCTTGTGCGCTTGGTGGATGGCCTACACTCAACAGAAGCAATCACTCAATAACCTCGGTCATTCTGGGGCCACGAGCACGCAAAGTAATGAGACCAAAAGGCTCCGCTAGGAGCAAAAAACCTGATTACATTCTGCGGCTCGAACATGAGCCCCAAAATAAAAATACAGACTAATTAACTTTCGGATTATCTATGAAAAAACCGGTAAAGCTGCGCAGTCAGGAATGGTTTGGCGGCAAAGATAAGATGGGATTTGTGCACCGCTCATGGTTGCGCAACCAAGGCTACCCTAACGACTATTTTGAAGGCAAACCCATCATTGGGATTTGTAACACCTGGTCTGAACTGACCCCCTGCAACGGTCATCTGCGCGAAATAGCCGAAGTGGTTAAACGTGGCGTCCTAGAAGCCGGCGGCGTGCCCTTTGAATTCCCGGTGATGTCGCTTGGCGAAACCATCATGAAGCCCACATCCATGCTATTTCGCAACTTAGCGAGTATGGATGTGGAAGAGAGTATTCGCGCAAACCCATTGGATGGCGTGGTACTTCTTACCGGCTGCGATAAAACCACCCCGTCACTCATCATGGGTGCCTGTTCAGTGGATATACCCACTCTCGTTGTGCCCGGCGGCCCTATGCTCAACGGTAAATTCCGTGGCGGCGAAATTGGCTCTGGTTCGTTTAACTGGCAAATCAAAGCCAAGCAAGATACGGGCGAGTTTTCAACTGAAGATTTGCAGGAAGCTGAAATTGGTGCCGCACGCAGTGCTGGCCACTGCAACACCATGGGTACCGCATCAACTATGGGCACCATGGCCGAAGTCTTGGGCCTAACGCTCAGTGGTGCGTCATCGATCCCCGCTGTGGACTCACGCAAAAAAGTGATGGCTCAGCTTTCGGGCAGACGCATTGTTGAAATGGTGAATGAAGACATAAAGCTCTCTGACATTCTGGTGCGCAAAGCCTTTGAAAACGCGATTATTGTAAATGCCGCTGTGGGTGGTTCCACCAACTTTATTGTGCATTTACAAGCTATCGCTGGGCGTATTGGCGTACCACTTGAACTCAACGATTTCGACAAACTCGGCAGCCAAATCCCTTTGCTGTTGAACCTCATGCCGTCCGGAAAATATTTAATGGAAGACTATTACTACGCAGGTGGGTTAGGCGTGGTCATTAAGGAACTTGGCGATTTACTGCATCAAGATATTTTAACGGTGAACGGAAAAACCTTCGCTGAAAACTACGCGAAAGCCATTTGCTACAACCCAGAAGTCATTCGCACCCGTGCAAACCCCTTAAACCCTGCAGCGGGAATAGCAGTGTTAAAAGGCAACCTGTGTGAAAACGGTGCCGTGATCAAACCTTCTGCCGCAACACCAGAATTAATGAAGCATCGCGGGCCTGCTGTTGTCTTCTCAAGCATGGAAGACTACCACGCGCGCATTGATTTGCCCGACCTCAAGATTGATAAGAATAGCGTCATTGTTTTGCAAGGCGTTGGCCCTAAGGGATACCCCGGCATGCCAGAAGTTGGCAACGTCGACCTGCCCAAGAAATTAGTGCTTGAAGGCGTAAAAGATATGGTTCGCATTTCTGATGGTCGGATGAGCGGAACCGCTTATGGAACCGTAGTACTGCACGTATCCCCTGAATCATCTGTTGGTGGCACTCTCGCATTGGTAAAAGATGGCGATGAGATTGAATTAGATGTTGAAGGCCGCTCATTGCACTTACATGTGTCTGATGAGGAATTAGCGCAACGCCGCGCAGCCTGGGTAGCACCAGACCCCTTAGCAGAACGTGGATACGTGAAGCTATACATTGATCACGTTGAGCAGGCGCATTTAGGTGCAGATATGGATGTGTTAGTTGGTAAATCAGGATCAATTGTTGAACGCGATTTGCATTAAACATTAATAATCCCCTCTGACCATTCTTATTGGGAATGATCAGAAGGGATTTAAAAAAATTAAATATAAAACGGTGAGAGACGATGAGAATTTATAAATTACTGCAGGGGCTATTAATTGAAGTTGACAGCGGCTTCTACCACATTGAAAACGAGAGTTGGGATGACTTTATTAACAACGATCAACTTCATGAAGCCGCTAAAAAAGCCATTCAAGGATTAACACCCACTAGCAATGCAGAAGAACTTATTGCAACGCAATTAGATGCGCCTATGGCTACCCAAGAACTATGGGCCAGCGGCGTCACTTACTTCCGTAGCAAGCAAGGCCGCCAAGAAGAAAGCAAAAGCGCAGGCGGCGCTGATTTTTACGCACGCGTTTATGAGGCAGAACGCCCAGAGCTTTTTTTCAAAGCAACTCGCAATCGTACCGTGGGCAGCGGCGGCCTAGTACGCATCCGCAAAGACTCTACGTGGGATGTACCCGAGCCAGAATTGGTTTTGTTGATGAGCAGTAGCGGAAAAATAATCGGCTACACCATTGGCAACGATATGAGCTCGCGCAGCATTGAGGGGGAAAACCCGCTCTATCTACCACAAGCAAAGAGCTACGATGGCTGCGCAGCGCTGGGACCATGCATATTAGTTGCAGACCAACCGCTTCCAAAAGACACAAAGATCGATTTAAAAATCAATCGAGCAGGACAACAAGTGTTTGCCGGTGATATTGAAATTAATCAAATTAAACGTGGCTTTGAAGAATTAGCGGGATACTTATTTCGCGAGTGTTCATTCCCAACAGGCGCACTTTTAATGACCGGCACAGGCATTGTTCCTGACAGCAGCTTTACCTTGCAATCCGGCGATGAAATTATCATTTCTGTTGAGGCTATAGGAACACTGATTAACAAAGTTGCTTAACAACAACTGTAATATTCCATGATTAGTGTGCACCAAGAGAGTCTGTTATCACCTCGATCACAGACTCTCAATTAATTATTAATAAAGATGAGAGCTCACCTTTTCGCAAAGCGAAGCTCCAGTTGAAACTCAGTAACAATAATCAGCACGAATAAAAATTTCGTTTTCCGCTTTTTATTGCCACTCGTTTCACACCATAAATCTCATGCTTGTCCATAATAAAATTACTCAGGACATTTTCGCTATGGCAATAATCGCAATCTTAGTCGCAATTTTTCTGCTCATTGTGTTGGTGGGCTGGCTTAAAACCAACCCGTTTCTTGGCTTTTTAATCGCTGCCATAGTAGCGGCGTGTTTATCGGGCGTTCCTCCGCAAACAATTCCAAGCGTGCTCGAAGCAGGCATAGGCTCTATGCTTGGCTCACTCGCTATTATTTTGTGTGTGGGAGCCATGTTTGGAAAACTGGTTTCGGAAACCGGCGCAGCTCAGCAAATTAGCCGCACGCTAATTGCCGCTTTTGGGGAGAAGCACATTACGTGGGCGTTAATGATTACCGGCTTTATCGTTGGCATTCCCTTGTATTACAACGTTGGCTTCGTGCTCTTGGTACCACTGATTTTTTCAGTGATGCATCAAACCAAATTGCCTGCAGTGTATTTAGGCATCCCCTTGCTCGCGGGGCTATCCACTACCCATGGCTTTTTACCGCCACACCCTGCGCCAATAGCACTCATTCCACAATTTGGCGCCAGCATTGGAATGACGCTCCTCTACGGTTTGATGATCGCGATTCCGACCGTTATTGTGGCCGGCCCCATGTTGGCAAACCGTTTGAAACACATTAGTTCAAAACCGATAAAAACCTTTTGCGCACAACCACTCCCTGAAGATCAACTGCCTAGCCCATTCAACAGCTTTTTTTGCGCACTCTTGCCGGTCCTCCTTATCGCTGCTGCAAGTTTATTACCGGTTGTTGCACCGGATATTGCTAAAAACTCTTGGGTTCTTTTCATCAGCAATCCATCGATTGTCTTACTGCTCGGCTTGCTCGTCGCCACTTATAGTTTGGGCATTGCGCGCGGCCTAAGTATTGAAAAGATCATGCAGTTTTTCACCGATGGACTAAAGGACATTTCCATTATCGTACTCATTATTGCTGGGGCAGGCGCGTTAAAGCAGGTGTTTGTAACGAGCGGGGTGAGTAACGAATTGGGCGCAATGCTGCAACAAATTCCGTTAAATCCGCTCATCCTTGCGTGGCTAATCGCCACTGTCATTCGTATTGCACTCGGCTCGGCAACAGTAGCCGGCCTCACCGCAGCAGGCATAGTTGCGCCTTTAGTCGTGAGTTCGGGAGCAAACCCCAATTTAATGGTGCTTGCGGTGGGTGCAGGCAGCCTCATGTGTTCACATGTGAATGATTCTGGCTTCTGGATGTATAAGGAATATTTCAATCTGAGCCTGAAAGACACCTTCAAATCCTGGTCCCTGATGGAAACAGTCATTGGGATTATGGGGATTATTGGCGTCTTGATACTTGATAGCTTTATCTAAACTTAGCCCATCTAGGGATCTCGCAAAGCCTAAGCAAAATAAGTTTGAGATCCCTTAGCCCGCGCAATATTTAACTAGAAATTAGTCACTGAACTGGTATAGTGATCGCCGAAATGTAACCGTTTACATTTAGATGTCCGATGAATTTTTGACCTTTACAATAACCTATACTGTTTTGCACTGCTTAACAGCCGGCCAACTATGAAATCGACTTTAATACCCGTGTTCTGTTCACTCACCGGAGAAGCCTATGCCGCATAACAATAACTGCGCGGATATCACTACACTTGAAATCGAAAACCCACGCCGCGCTGCGCTTAAACAAATGGCTTTACTCTGCGGCCTTTCGCTTTCGGTACAATCGCTGGATGTCTTGGCTGCAACAGTGAAGGGCACCATGCCTCATGTAACCAAATTTTTTACGCCGGAGCAGCTGCAAATGACCGGTGAAATCGCGGATTTAATTATTCCCACCACCGATACCCCCGGTGCGCTTGCAGTTAATGTGCATGGTTTTTTGGATAAGTATCTCGCCGAATGTGTCAGCAAAGAGCAACAGCAACAGTTTCTGAATGGTTTGAAAAAAATGAACGCTGTTGCTGAAGATAAATTTCACAAAACGTTTTTAGCTTGCACTCACAAACAACATATTCAATTACTGACTGCCATTGAAAAAACAGACTTAGGTTTTACGGCCGACGATAAAAGCTTTTTTACATTTTTCAAATCGCTAACCCTATTCGGTTATTACACTTCTGAAGTGGGAGCCACTCAAGAACTTGCTTATTTAGCGATTCCAGGTGGTTATCAAGGCAAGTTTCCTTTCGCCAAAGTCGGCAAAGCATGGGCACTTAACTAACCGAATAGCTAATAAAAATTAGGTCTGCACAATGGAAAAAAATATTTATATCAAAAAATCGGCGCAAATATTTGACGCCATAGTAGTAGGTTCTGGCATTACCGGTGGCTGGGCAGCAAAAGAATTAACGGAAAAAGGTTTAAAAACCTTAATGGTTGAGCGCGGTCGCCCGGTTGAACACCGTGCAGATTACGTGGGCGAAGGCGTGCAAACCTGGAAACTTCCCTTTCGTAATGCAATGAATCATCAGCTGGTTGAAGATCAATATTTTATTCAGCGGCAATGCTATGCGTTTGGAGATAGCTCCAAACAATTTTTTATGAATGATCGCGATTTCCCCTACAGTACGCCCGAAGGCAAACCCTTTAGTTGGATTCGCGGCAATCAACTTGGCGGCAAATCGTTGCTCTGGGCACGCCAATCTTATCGCCTAAGTGATTACGATTTTAATGCAAACATTGCAGACGGCCACGGCGTCGACTGGCCGATTCGTTACAGAGATGTAGAGCAATGGTATAGCTATGTAGAGCGCCATGCGGGTATTAGCGGTTCAAAAGAAAATATTCCCGTCTTGCCAGACAGCGAATTTTTACCACCCTTTGAATTTAATACCGTTGAACTTGCATTGAAGAAAAAAATTGAAGCGAAATTTCCTGATCGAAAAATGATTATGGGCCGCTGTGCGCATTTAACCAAACCGGCACAACATCACATTGAACAAGGCCGCTTGCAATGCCAAGCGCGCAACGAATGCCACAAAGGCTGTTCATTTGGTGCAAACTTTACTACTCAAAGCTCAACGCTTCCCTCAGCACTTAAAACGAATAATTTAAGTATTGCTACCAATGCGATTGTGCACAGCGTTATTTACGACCCCAAAACCAATCGCGCCAAAGGTGTACGTGTTATTGACAGCGAAACCATGGAAACGCGCGAATATTTTGCGAAGATAATTTTCTTGTGCGCGTCTACGCTCGGCACCACACAAATCATGTTGAACTCTATTAGCGAGCGCTTCCCAACTGGTATTGCCAATTCATCGGGCGTGCTTGGGCATTATTTAATGGATCACCTTTATGGCTCTGGTGCTTCGGGTCGCATTGAAGGTTTTGAAGATGAGTATTATTCGGGTCGCCGACCGACCGCGCCTTACATTCCTAATTTTAGAAATGTAAAAGAAAAACACCCGGATTTTTTCCGTGGTTATTCATTGTCTGGCTCGGCCTCGCGAGAGAATTGGAGCAGCTTCGCCAATAAAGATGGTTTTGGTGCGGATTTTAAAAAGCAAATTCAAAATGCAGGCAGCTGGTATTTTGGCTTACATGGCTCGGGCGAAATGTTACCGCGCTACGATAACCAAGTCAGTTTGCACCCAACTTTAAAAGATAAATGGGGCATGCCGCAATTGCATATTGAAGCAAGCTTCACCGAAAATGATTATAAAATGAATGAAGACATTGCCAATACCGCGGCGGAGATATTAGAAGCGGTAGGAGCAAAAGATATTGTTAAACGCGTTATCAGAAAAAATGAGGATCGTCCGTTCGGTTTATCCATTCACGAAATGGGCACTGCACGTATGGGGCGCGACCCCAAAACATCAGTACTCAATGGCAATAATCAAACGCACGACATTCCCAACTTATTTGTGACCGATGGCGCATGCATGACCTCTAATGCATGGCAAAATCCATCGCTCACCTATATGGCATTAACCGCAAGAGCATGTGATTATGCGGTGAAGCAACTCAAACTCGGCAAGCTTTAGTCTTTAAACGATGTATTTTTAATAACTCCACTAGGAATCGATTATGAAATTTAATAAAAAATTAGCAATCGCATTAGTTTCAGGTGCTGCCATTCTAGCGAGCTACACCCAAGCAGCAGCGCCCACACAACCCAAATTAAGCGTGCAGCTCTGGTCAGTAAAAGATGCCGTGAGCGCGGATTTTGAAGGTACTTTAAAACAACTTAAAGCTTACGGTTTCCAAGGCGTTGAATTTGCAGGTAACTTTGGTAAATACGGCGATGACCCACAAGGCTTAAAAGATTTCTTGAAAAAAACCGGTTTAGAAATTGCTGCTGCACACGTTCCAATGGATAAACTTTCCCCAGAAAACTTTGATAAAACGGTTGCGTTTTACAAAGCCATCGGCTGTAAATATTTAATCATCCCTATGGATAAACGCGCATTCACCCCAGAAGGAGCAAAAGCAGTGGCTGCTGATCTCGAAGCCATCGAGAAAAAATTGGCACCGCACGGTATGCATACGGGTTACCACAATCACAAACCCGAAATGCTTGGTGAATCAGGCAAAACCCCTTGGGATGTTATAGGTGCTGGTACATCTCAAAGCGTCGTATTACAGCAAGATGTAGGCTGGACTGAAGTGGCAGGCAAAAACCCAGTGGACTTTGTAAAAGCTTACCCAGGCCGTACCATCGTAACGCACTACAAAGCTTCTGCACCGGAAGAAGGCAATAAAGAAGACCCCATCATTGGCAAAGACACCACCGATTGGAAAGCATTAATTGCTGCCAACCGCACCGTCGGCGGCACTTTATGGCTTACCGTTGAACAAGAAGTTTACCCAGCCGGAATGACGCCCATGCAAAGTGTTGAAGCTTCTTTGAAAGGTTTGCAAAAAGAAATTGCTGAACTCGATAAGAAAAAGTAACTGCTTTTTTGTAACTTTTTGTTTTAGCAATAAAGGGCGCATTTGCGCTCTTTATTTTTTATAAGAACTAACCTATGGGAAGTTTAAATAGCAATATTAAAAATATTGGCGCATAAATATACTACTATTAATAGACTGGCTAATCCTAAAGAACAGGAGGCTCGATGAGAAAGACACTCTTTGGTGCGTTCATGCTAATTGCGTCATTATGCTCTCAAGCAGCAACTGACCTTGTTGTCTCTTATCGCACACCTGTAGTAAGCGCAACAACTAGCATCTACCACGATTACTACACTGAACTGCTCAAGCTATCGCTGGAAAAGACTCGCCCTCAATACGGCGGCTATACTATGCGAGGCGCCCCTCCAAATTTAAGCACTCTCCGCTCATTGGCTGACGTCGTGGAAAATACCTACCCCAACCTTGTGATAGAACTTGGCTACGAAGAAAAGCTCACCGAAACCGGCGCACTCACTTACATCAATATTCCCATTGATGGCGGCATAGTTGGCTATCGCGTTTGTTTTGCTAACGCTGCTATTAAAGAGCAATTAAAGGAAGTAAATTCATTGAAGGATTTACATCGCTATTCCATAGGGCAAGGTGTGGGCTGGGTTGATAGCGAAATATTGCGTGCCAATGGTTTAAAAGTTATTGAAGTCAGCAACTATGAAAGTATTTTTAAAATGGTTATAGCTGGCCGTATAAATTTATTTTGTCGCGGCGCAAACCAACTACAAGCCGAAGTAGAGGAATTTAAATCACTCACCAACCTAACTTATGACGAAAGCTTCGTACTAGTCTACCCATTGCCGCGATTTTTTTATTTGAATGCTAAAAACACAGTAGCCAAGGAGCGTATTCAAACAGGTTTACAGATCGCATTTAAGGATGGCTCTTTTAAACAACTTTGGAAAAAGCATTATCAATCCAGTGTCGATTTTTCTAAACTCGGTCAACGCAAACATATTTATTTAGAAAACCCCTTATTAAAAAATTTACCGCCAGATTATAAGCAGTACTTTATGAATCCAGTGAGCGAGTGATTATTAGGTTAGTTGAAGTTGCGAACTTAAAAAAACAAAGGCGCCAATCGGCGCCTTTATTTTTACAACCTTTCAACCATCAACTCATCTTAAAAAACGTAGCACGATAATGCTGCAACTCTGCAATTGAATCTTTAATATCATCCAAGGCTAAATGCGCACCAGATTTTTTCACACCGGCAATTACATCAGGTCTCCAGCGGCGTGCTAATTCTTTTACGGTACTTACATCCAAATTGCGGTAGTGAAAATAATCTTCTAACAGCGGCATGCCGCGTACTAAAAAGCGGCGATCCTGACAAATCGAATTTCCGCAGATGGGCGATTTACCTGCTGGCACCCATTGCTCCAAAAACCTAATCGTCTCCGCTTCTGCTTGGGCGATACCCACTTGGCTTTCGCGTACACGCTGTGTGAGGCCTGATTTACCGTGTTGATTGGTGTTCCAGTCATCCATAGTCAACATAATGCTATCGGGCTGGTGGATGGCAAATACGGGGCCTTCGGCGAGCACATTGAGGTCGGCATCGGTCACTATGGTGGCGATTTC
>CAZZEV010000086.1:0-5864 GCA_964653305.1 uncultured Cellvibrionaceae bacterium
CGGCACCATGGGCTTTGGTTTGCCTGCCGCCATGGGCGTGCAAATGGCTTATCGCGATGCAACCGTTGTATGCGTTACCGGTGAAGGTTCAATTCAAATGTGTATCCAAGAACTTTCTTGCTGCACGCAATATCACTTGCCGGTAAAAATTATCTGCTTAAACAACCAAGCCCTCGGCATGGTTCGTCAATGGCAAGATATGCAGTACTCAAGTCGCTACGCAGAAAGTTTGTATGAAGACTCATTGCCAGACTTCATCAAGCTTGCAGAAGCTTATGGCCACGTTGGTATTCGCGTGACCAAAAAAGAAGAACTGAAAGCAAAACTGGAAGAGTGTTTTGCGCTGAAAGATCGCGTGGTGTTTATGGACATTATGGTCGATCAAAGCGAACACGTTTACCCAATGCAAGTTGCACCTAACGGTTCTATGCGCGATATGTTGTTAAGCAAAACGGAGCGTACATAATGAGACGCATAATTTCAGTTCTATTAGAAAATGCCCCCGGTGCATTGTCACGTGTTGTTGGTTTGTTCTCACAACGCGGCTACAACATCGAAAGCTTAACCGTAGCGCCAACAGAAGATCCAACGCTTTCGCGTTTGACGCTGACTACTCTCGGTGACGATCACAAAATCGAACAAATCACCAAACACCTCAACAAATTAATTGATGTGGTGAAGCTAGTCGATTTAACCGAAGGCGCGCACATTGAACGCGAATTGATGCTAATTAAAGTCAAAGCATCCGGCGCACAGCGTGCAGAAGTAAAACGCTGCGTGGATATTTTTCGCGGTCAAATCATCGACGTGACAAGTTCGCTCTACACCATTCAGATCACCGGTACGAGCGACAAACTCGACGCGTTTTTACAAGCAGTAGGTGATGCGGCAATTATTGAAGTGGTGCGTAGCGGCGTGAGCGGTATTTCACGCGGTGAGAAAGTGTTGAGTTTGTAAGGAATTATACATTTACATGTAAAATTAAAAAGGGCCGAATTGCGAGAGCAATTCGGCTTTTTATGTACTAGCAGTAATATATTTGTAGATGAAGATATTATCTTGTGGCTGCTAATATCAGCAGCGGTTGATTCAAAAGAAGAATGTGAATATTAAATATGGAGATTAAGGTAATGAGGTTTTATAAAGGTATATCTGTGGTAATTGTTTCCGCATTGTTTACTGCTTGTGGAGGTGGATCAAAAAAATCAGATGATAATCCCAATCCTGTAACACCCACCACGCAGGTATCTCTACAAATAAAAACAGAAAAGTTACAGCTTGCGATTAGTGAAGGTGACAAGTATCCCGTCATTCTTGAGGGGACTTGGAGTGCAAGCAATCTAGGTAATAACACCATCTTTATCAAGGTGATTGATAGTCAGAAAAATACCCTCGGCTCCGCAGTGGTACAAGCAGCGGAAGATCGTACTTTTAAACTGGATACCTTTACTAATCATACATTGGCGGCGGGCGTTTATACGTCTTCGCTCTCGTTCATTGCCTGCAAGGATATAAACTGCACGGGTCAATATGCATCCTCTAATTCAGAGCTAGCTATCAATCTGCAAGTCGCCAAAGCTCCTGAATGGCAAACCCATCAGGCTAATGCACTACATAATGGTTACGTTCCAATTTATGTCGACACCACTAATTTTACTAAATTATGGGAATGGCAGCGTGAACCATCAGCAGAACCTATTGGTGGAATTAACGCCCCCGCAGCAGGCAAGGGTGTTGTATACGTTTCTACCGATGTTTATTTTGGAGATGCTGCTGTTATCGCTCTGGACGAGAAAAAAGGTTCAGAATTGTGGCGGGTTTCATTCGGCAATATGCCTGCATTGAATCCACCCGCACTTAACGATAAAAGTTTATTTATTGCCACCTCCGGACATGAAAACACTAAACTGTGGAGCATCAATCGCCAAGATGGCAAGTTGCAATTCCAATCAGGTTTTTCCTCGCAGTGGGGGCACTATCTGGCACCTACAGCAAGTGGAGATATGGTCCTTCAAACCGGTGGCTATTATGGTGGGTCGGTTACTGCATTCTCCGTGGAGACTGGTGTGAAACTTTGGGATTCTTCTGCGACAAATTCTTGGGGAATGGACTCAGCTGCAATTGATGACAAACATGTTTATGTCCATGGCGGATCAAAATTAACGGTTATTGACAAGCAGAACGGAAAGGGGATAGCAGCTATAGATGACCCCTTCGGTAACTCCAATTACGATTATCATGGTGCCCCAGTTGTTGGCAGTAGAAACAATATTCTTGCTTTCAGTGGTGGCGGATTTAGTGGTCGGGCGAGTAGCAATGTCGAGCAATATGAAGATAGGGTTATATCCAGTTTTGACATCCTGAATAATAAATACGAATGGACATCAGCCTTTTCTTATAAGCCCTTTTTTGCTGTAGGCAATGGCGTTGTTTATGCAGGGAAAAATAATCCAGTATCCATTGACGCTATGGATGAAACAACGGGAAAAATTTTGTGGAGTTGGACCCCTATATCAACTAGTGACAACAGCTTCCATCGCAATATTGTTCTGACAAATAACCTGCTTTTTGTTAGTACCAATTCACGCATTTATGCTGTGGATATCAAAACGAAAAAGTCGGTTTGGCAATATGATGCTCCCGGCATGATCACTATTACTGATAATCGCACGCTCATCCTCGCTGTTGGTGCAAGAGAAAGTACTGGTGCTTTAATCGCATTTGATTTGCGGTCAAAATAAAGATTACGTTTAAAACCTACTCGATACTTAAAAAGGCTCGCTGTTATTAATGCAGCTGGCCTTTTTTATTGCTAGGCATAAAGATATGCAAAATTCATTTTTCGATGAATCTGACGATGCCGCTTCCAAGCCGGTTAAAAAATCTGGCAAAGCAGTGGAGCCTGCAGCTGCGAACCCAGAATTAATAACGCTGGCGCAATCTTTTCCGCCACACTTACGGCTGGGTACTTCATCGTGGAATTATCCCGGTTGGGTGGGCTTGGTGTGGGATGGTGAATATCCTGAAACCAATTTATCTCGCTACGGGCTAACGGCTTACGCTAAGCATCCGCTGTTTCGCACAGTGAGTGCTGATCGCGGATTTTATCGACCCATGAACGTTGCGCAGTTTGCGGAATATGCTTCCCAAGTGGATCAAGATTTTCGTTTTGTGGTGAAAGCCCCGAGCTTGATTGCGGATGCATTAGTTCGCGATGAATCCGGTCGCGGCATGATGCCTAATCCCCATTTCCTAAATGCAGCGGAAGCAGTACAAATGTTTGTGGAGCCTGCATTGGAAGGCTTGGGGCACAGACTTGGCGCCTTGGTTTTCCAAATCAGCCCGCTACCCAATAGTTTGCTGGCGCGAATGCCGGAGGTGATTGATCGTTTGCATCAATTGCTAAGTGCAATTCCTGATTTTTGTCACATAGCGCCAGACGGCGTAGTCGCTGTTGAAGTGCGCGATCCACAATGGCTGACTCCGCAATTTGTGCAGGCTTTGCGTGATACGCGCGCAACCTACTGCTTGGGCTTGCACCCCAAAATGCCGCCCATTTGCGACCAACTCCCTATTCTGCGTGCATTATGGCCCGGCCCTCTGGTTTGTCGCTGGAACCTGAATCCTTTGCACGGTGCTTATGGATATGAGGATGCCCAGCAGGCGTATTCTCCCTTCGACAAAATGATTGATCCAGATTTGGAGACCCGGGCCACCCTAGCTAAGGTTATCGCCGGAACAGCCAAGGCTGGCCAGAATGTTTACGTCACCCTTAGCAACACGGCGGAAGGTTCTGCACCGCTATCTGTTAAGGAATTGGCCAAAGAGGTTCGGCAATTATTGCAGTGCTGATTGTTCAATCCTTTATCACTTCTTAATCTTTGGCGCGATAGTGCAAATTCGCCAGCCTCTGTTATTATCAAATCCACTAAGGCTAAACGACGATTCATAAATGGAATTGTCGGGCAAACAATAACGATGGAATGAGGTTGGTTATGCATGCTAGTTCGCGGATACTGCTGGTCGATGACACCCCCGAAAACCTAGATGTACTAAGCGCAATACTCGAAGACTTGGAGTGCCAACTGATTGTTGCCACCAATGGTGAGCGCGCGCTTGAGCTAGCGCAAAAACAATGCCCAGATTTGATTCTGCTGGATGTCATGATGCCCGGCATGAACGGCTTTGAAGTATGCAATTTGCTTAAAGCTAACACCACTACCGCACATATCCCCATTATTTTTGTTACTGCTCGCACCGATGATATTAGCCTAGGCTTTTCCGTAGGCGGCAATGATTATATTTCCAAACCCATAAATGCCGACGAAGTGCGCGCCCGCGTTCGCCATCAATTAGAACGTAAAGCATTACTGAATGAGCTACAAACACTCAATAAAGAATTAGAGCAAAAAGTGCGTGAGCGTACCGCTGACCTCACCATTGCCAACCGCCAGCTGCGCGAAGAAATTAATGAGCGCCGCTACATGCAAGACCGGCTTAGTTATTTAGCCACCCACGATTTTGTTACTCGCCTGCACAATCGCAACTCCTTAGAAGCCTATGTGTGTAGCCTGCTAGCACAGGTGCAAACAGCTAGCATTAAAGCCTCTTTTATTTTGATCGATATTGATCGCTTCCGCGTTATCAATGAAAGCTGTGGATGTATTGCAGGCGATGAACTCTTACGGCAATTTTCTGATGCCATCTCCGGCATACTCGCACGTGATGATTTTTTTGCGCGCATTGGCAGCGATAAATTTGCCATAGTGACTCAAAATCAAGTGGCAGATGGCAGCAACGAATTAGCGCAACTTATCCTGCAACAGATTCAACATTTTAAATTTATTTGGCAAGAGCGTGAATTTAAATTAGCCGCCTCAATCGCTTTACTACCGCTCAATCGCGAAATTGTCAGCTTCGATCAAGTCATGTTAATGGCCGATGAAGTTTTATTCTTAGCCAAGCGCGAGGGGCGCGGCTTAATTCGCACCTACGATGAAGCAACAAAACGCTCAAGTGATGACAAAGAAAATGTGAATTGGGCACAACGCTTAGTCGATGCCAACCACAACAAACATTTCCGCGCACATTTTCAATTAATTGAAAATTTCTTTCCTGATTCAGCCAAACAAAAAATTCGTATAGAAACGCTGATTAGAATGTGGGATCCCACCCAAGAACGTTTAATTCCACCGGGTGAATTTATTGGCCCCGCTGAACGCTTGCATTTAATTCCTGAGCTGGACAAATGGATGATTGAAGAGGTCATTCAGCTCTTAGCGCAACACGCTGATTTGCGTGAAGGAATTGAATCTGTTTCGATGAACCTCTCTGCACTGTCTATTCGCGAGCCGCATTTTGCCGATCACATTATTCATTTAATTCAGCTACACAAAATCCCACCCACCATGCTTACCTTTGAGATTACCGAAACAGAGGCCATCACAAACTTGGATATCGCCAATGAGTTTATGCAACGTTTGCATAAATTAGGTTGCCGATTCTCATTGGACGATTTTGGTAGCGGTTTTGCTTCCTACGCTTACCTACACAAGCTAGCGTTTGACACACTCAAAATAGATGGCATTTTTGTACGCGATATGGATCGCGAACCCAACCATTACGCCATGGTAAAAGCTATTGTTGAAATGGCGCATACGCTCAAAAAAGATGTGGTCGCGGAATTTGTAGAAACTCAACCCGTCGCCGATTTATTGAAAGAGCTGGATGTGAAATGGGGGCAAGGCTTCCTTCATCATAGACCGGAAGCATTAAGTTATGAGGCCCTGCTCAGTCATTTAATCTGACTAGGTTGTAAGTTATCGCACACGGTTTGCGACTATTCGAATAACAATAAAGAGCTT
>CAZZEV010000086.1:5964-10846 GCA_964653305.1 uncultured Cellvibrionaceae bacterium
ATCGGCAATCTCACACTCTGGCAAGCGGGCGTTATAGATCTTTCTAACGCCTTACAAAATTGGGCGGTTTGGTGGATGGGGGACGCAATAGGCGTTCTTATTGTCGCGCCGCTATTGTTATGGATCTATCACAGAAAACATTTTCTTAAAAACTCACAAGCTCACGCATTTCTTATTTTTTGTGCCAGTGTAGGCATAGTTTTACTAACAGTTGCGGCAACGGGCCATAATGAACGCGAAGCATTTCGCAAAAACTTGATCCATGAAACTGAAAATTTGCAATCCAATATGCAAGCGAATATTGATTTGGCTGTGCGCGATCTAAACACATTGCAAGAGTATTTTTCCAATAACACACCTACCCATGATGAATTTCGCAAACTGACTGAACCCTTACTAAAGCAAAATCTCTGGCTGGACTCATTTAGCTGGTTACCCGTAATAAGCGAAAAAGCAACCGCTCAGATTAGCAATATTGAACTCTCTTATAGCGCGAGTATGACTTTGGCACGCACTTCAGAAAGTCAAATCTCATGGATCCAACTCGAGGACAACTATTATTCAGAACTATTTTTGGCGCGGCTTAGCAGTCAGCATCTAGCCGCCCACAGTGATATTTTTCTACACGACTCAACTAGCCCTGCGCTTAATATGGCCGCCCCCATTTATAGCTGTAACGACGATAAAAAACTAAATTGCAAACGAACAAGCCTAATCGCTAGCGAGCTGAATTTAAATACACTGATGCGCTCCGCCATGAGCAAAACGCAATTACGAAATATTGATATAAAACTAGTCACGCTCAACATCATGAATGATGCCAGCCATTGGCAATGGAGCAACGATCACTGGCAGCAGGAATCCAATCAAGACAAAATTATCCTCAAGCACCATACCCGACTAAACGGCGAAATCCCAAAGCTCAAATTTATGACTAGCGAATGGCAGCTTTTGATAAGCCCGAAAAATATATCAACCTGGTTCCTACCTAACATCCAACAATGCATTCTTTTGGCTATTGGATTAGCCATGGCAATATTGCTCAGCGCATACTTACAAGCGCTCTATCGCCAAGACCAATTAATTATTGAAAACCAAAAGCGACTTGAAGAGGAAATCAATAGCCAAACCCATGCGCTGCGTTCTGCTAATGACTGGCTACTTAAAGAAATTGAAGAAAAACATGAAACGCAAGAAAAATTAAAAGCCAGCGAAGCGCATATGCGCACACTGCTGGATAATATTCCCGACCCTATTTGGTTCAAATCGCCAGAAGGCGCTTATTTAGGATTTAATAAAGCAGTAAGCACATTATTTAATCGCAAAGAAAGTGATGTTATTGGGAAGACAGCTAGCGATTATATTGACGGTGATCTTGAAAAAACCATTCACGAATATGAAAGTATGGTGCTTACCAGCAACCACGCAGTACGGCGTGAGCTGTGGATGTACATTCCCGAGCGAAATCAAAAGCGTTTAATAGATACCATTAAAGTTGCGGTGCGCAATGAAAACAATGAGCCCACCGGAATACTCAGTATTGCGCGCGATATTACCGAACAACAACAACTGATTGATGAGCTAGAAAAATTTAAGCGCTTTGCTGAATATGCGAGTGAAGGCTTTTCAATTATGACACTCAAAGCAGAAACCTTGTACATGAATCGCAGTTTGCAAAAAATGCTGCTGAGTAATCAAAGTGTGGAGCACAAAGATTTTTTAAGTTATTTTCCCGAAGATTTGCACGCACAATGGCACGAACAGATTCTTCCCTCTCTATTATTAAAAGGTTATTGGCAGGGCGAACTTGCATCACTGCGCACAGATGGCTCGCGCTTCCCCACTAAAGAAACTTTTTTTATTATTCGCGATGATAAAGGCCAACCAATTTATATCGGTGAGGTCATGAGTGATATTTCTGAACAGAAACAAGTTGAAGCATCATTACAATTAGCAAAGGAAGCCGCCGAAGATGCGACGCGCGCAAAAAGCCGCTTTCTGGCAAATATGAGTCACGAAATTCGAACCCCTCTCAATGCAGTACTCGGCTACTCACAATTGCTCATGACCGATACACAATTATCCACACAGCAGCATGAACGAATGAGCGCCATTTTAAATGCTGGGCAGCGCCTGCTGCATTTAATTAACGACATTTTAGATTTATCCAAAATTGAAGCCGGTGCGCTGCATTTCCGTCAGGATTATTTTGATCTTCGCCAAGAGCTCAATGATATTCTTGCCCTTATGCGTACCAAAGCCATCGCCAAAGGGCTCGCCCTTAATTACGACATTCAATTACCCAACCCTGCCATTATTAAAAGTGATCGCCAAAAAATTGGGCAAATTATTTTAAACTTACTCGGCAATGCCATTAAATTTACCCATAGCGGCGAAGTCAACTTAAACGTTCAATTGGATCATCATGGTATTTTATTTAATATTCTGGATACCGGCCCCGGCATTGCTGAGCAAGAACTGAAGCAATTATTTGCTGCTTTCAAACAAGGAAAATCTGGGGAAGAATCCGGCGGAACAGGTTTGGGCTTGGTCATCTCCAAACATATTGCAGAGAGCTTAGGCGGCGAACTTACGCTCGACAGCCTATTGGGCAAAGGCACGCGTGCACACTTACGCTTACCAATAAGTATTGAATACAACGCGCAACTTGATAACAACCATCCAGTTGCCCATGCAAAACTCGCAGCGGGATCTCAGTGTAAAGTGTTAGTTGTTGAGGATGACTTGGCCAGCCGTGAAATACTCGTTAATTTATTGCGCGATATGGGCTGCGAAGTCATGGTAGCAACTGATGGCGCCCAAGGCTTGACTCAGGCGATCAGCCAATCGTTAGATATTGTATTTACGGATATTCGCATGCCCAACTTAAGCGGCACAGATATGCTAAAAGAGCTGCGTAAAACAGTTGCTAAAGATGCACTGCCCGTGATTGCTGTATCCGCATCAAGCCTTGAACACGAACGCACTTTTTATTTAGGCGAAGGCTTCCATGAATTTATTGGTAAGCCTTACCAGTTCCGCGATATTTATGCGGCACTACAGACATTCACTCAAGTGGAATTCGTAACCTTAGAAGATACACCCAAGGAAGAAAACGTAACCGAGAAGGCCTGCTGGAATAACGAAGCCGAATTGCGTGAATTGCAGCAACAACTCCAAACATTCAAAGCCAGCTTGAATAGTGGCGATATGAACAACAGCAAAAAGTTGTTCGCACGCCAAAGTGCAAAAACGCTTGGTAACACGGCCCATCAAAAAATCCAGAATGCTCTACGCCAATACGACTTGGTATTAGCAGAAAGCTATTTGGATGAATTATTGGCGGAAATTAACGACGCACTGAAGATGGATGTTATTTAGCAAGGCGGATAGGTTTTTAATCCATTTTTAACATAAACGTGACGGGGCCATCGTTAACCAAACTCACTTGCATATCTGCCGCAAAAATTCCTGTTGCAAGCTTTGCATGTTTCGCACGCAGAGCTGTCACAAAATAATTATAGAGCTGCTCGGCTTCGGCAGGCGGCATAGCGCAAGAAAAACTGGGGCGCAAACCTTTTTGGGTGTCTGCCGCCAGCGTGAATTGCGACACCACCAAAACACCGCCATCAATTTGCTGCACATTGCAGTTCATTTTATTTTGCTCATCGGCAAAAATTCGGTAGGCCAAGACTTTATCAATCAGCTTGTCAGCAGTGGCTTGGGTATCGGTTTTTTCGATACCCAAGAGCAATAAAATCCCCTGCTCAATTTCACCCACACATTGATTATTTACATCAACCGATGCGCGCTTTACGCGCTGAATTAATCCCAACATAATCTTAAAACAACCTGCTAAGCCGATTGATCTGGCCGCTCGCCCAACTCTTTTGCCATATCATTCGTTGCACGAATTAAGGCATCCACAATTCCAAGTTCGCGCGATGCATGACCTGCCTCGCGGATAATATTTAACTCAGAACCTGGCCAAGCTTTGTGTAGTAAGTAGGCGTTATCTAAGGGGCAAATCACATCGTAGCGGCCATGCACAATCACACCCGGAATATCGGCAAGTTTATGGGCATCGCGCAGAATTTGGTTTTCTTCAAGGAAGGCATTATTCACAAAATAATGCGCTTCAATACGTGCAAGTGATAAAGCGCGATGCGGCTCAGTAAACGAATCCACCACCTCTTGGTTGGGGCGCAGGGTTGCGGTACGCCCCTCCCACAATGACCAAGCCTTCGCAGCCGTCATTTGTTGAATTTGGTTCTCACTGGTGAGATGACGATAATAGGCATTCATCATATCGTGACGCTCATCGTCCGGAATCGGCTGAATAAAATCTTCCCAGTAATCCGGGAACAGACGGCTTGCCCCATCCTGATAAAACCACAATAAATCCACTGGGCGACACAGAAAAATACCGCGCAAAATCAAACCGAGTACACGCTCAGGATAAGTTTGAGCATAAACCAAGCTCAGCGTAGAACCCCAAGAACCGCCAAACAAAACCCATTTATCAATGCCCAAGGTAGTGCGAATAAACTCTATATCTTCTACTAATTTTTGCGTGCTATTGGTTTGCAATTCAGCATGGGGGCGCGAGCGACCCGCGCCGCGCTGATCCAAGAGCACAATGCGATAGACTTCAGGATCAAAAAAACGGCGATCATATTTACCGCAACCCGCACCGGGGCCACCGTGAACAAACAACACGGGGATGCCATCAGGATTACCCGATTCATCCACATAGAGTTCATGAGGCGGTTCTACTGCAATGAGATGACGTTGGTAGGGCTTTATTTCAGGGTAAAAAGTATGCATAGACTGACCTTGTTATTTGCACAACGCTTTATGTTAATTGCATGTAAGCCACACG
>CAZZEV010000087.1:0-3485 GCA_964653305.1 uncultured Cellvibrionaceae bacterium
GCTTACACGCCCAAAAAGCACTGATGGAGTTTTTGTTTAATCAGTGATGGATGAGATGAAATAAACCCGCCCGATGGCGGGTTTATTTTTATTTAAGCATATCAAATGAAAATATTTCGAAAAATATTAGAAATTCATCTGTAGCAGGAGATTGAAATGAAAAAATATTTAATTTTCATGCTATTAACAGCAATTGGAATCGCGATTTTTGGCTACTTAATTCATGCCTATTTTTCAGGCGAAATCTATAGCATAAGCAACCGTTTCCCCGGGACTCAAAGATATTTTAGAGATACCGACAAACTACAGTTTCAGATCACATTCAATGGCTATTTGATTTTTGGAAGCCTATTCCTTGGCCTAGGAACAATAGGTTTCAAAAAGGCTTATTCGTTAAATTCAATAAAGAAAGAAAAATCTAAAGATTAATGTTATGCAACAAATTAGTTGGGCTAGTGAACGCACCCCAACATTTCGGACTTGCAGATGGCACTTTTTAAATTAAGAGTCACAACCCATAAAACGGTTTACATTTTTAGCTTATGGTTTTAACTGATGCATGGTCATGTTGGGGTTCGTTCCTCACCGCCAACCTACCAAAGCGAAAAGCACTCCGTCGTCATACCCGCAGGGTATCCAGTGACATTGCATTTAATTTGAAGGCCGCTGGATCCCCTTCGGGGATGACGACTCCCTGAAAAACTGGATTTGACCTTTCGATGCATATAGAACACATCAACATCAGCGCACCAATGGAATTGCTTACGCAAGTGAAAGATTTCTATTGCAACATTCTTGGGCTAACCGAAGGCTTTCGCCCGCAATCTACCATTCGTGGATTCTGGTTATACTCTGGCGAACGCGCGCTTATTCATTTAGCAGAAAGCAACGAACACTACCACAATGAAAAGCAAGGCTATTTAGATCATATAGCGTTTCAAACAACAGGCTTGGAAAACGTAATTACCAAACTCAACGAAGCAGAAATTGAATTCACTCACGATTACTTCCCAGAAATAAACATGACGCAGTTGTTTTTCAAAGACCCTGCAGGAACGAGAGTTGAAGTTAACTTTTTAAATGAATGCTTTTAATTAAAAACAGCAGGAGCATAAAGATGGCAGAACACACCGCAAAAATCCTTTGGCTGCGTGGCGATCAAAACTTTCTGGACAACCGCTATAGCCGCAAACATGTTATTCAATTAGACGGTGGCTTGGAAATTCCCGCATCATCCTCACCGCACAATGTTCCGCTCCCCTATTCCGATGAAAGCGCTGCCGACCCAGAGGAATTATTAGTAGCGGCTTTATCCAACTGCCATATGCTCTGGTTTTTAGCGATTACCGCAAAGCGTGGGTTTTGTGTGGATTCTTACGAAGACAATGTGGTTGGTAAGATGGCAAATAACACCAACAACAAATTGTTTTTAGCGGAGGTGACGCTCAATCCCGACGTGAAATTTTCCGGCGCAAAAATCCCCAGCACAGAAGAATTGGAACTCTTGCACCATAAAGCCCATGAAGAATGCTTTATTGCCAACTCAGTGTTAACCGAGGTTATTATCAAACCGGTTTTAAACAACCGCTAACTGCCGCGCCTGCGTAATCGCTCCAATTAATGAAGAAACTTAAACTCTCAATGTATCGACATAAGCACAGAGAGAATCAAATAAATCTCTCGCCAAGTCTATCGACTGCATGCATTTGGTAGCGCCCATTACACCTTGATAGCTGCACAATAAAAATGTGGCAATGGATTGAGGGTTTATGTCTTTGCGAACAATTCCGTCAATCTGACCTTGATGCAAGGATGCTGCAACTGCAGCGACTATATCGAACATAACTGCTTTTAAACGCTGCTGAAAACCTTCATCTAAGGTAGACATTTCTTGAACAAGATTGGTGAGCGGGCATCCATTTTCGCACTCCCCACTCAGCACATCTGAATATTTTTTATTGAAAAAAATCTTTAAAGCCTGCAGCGGATCATTGCTCGCCCCCAAAGACTCGCCCCAATTAGTTTGGAAGTAACCCATGATCACTTCATCAAGCACGGCATAACCGAGTGCAAGCTTGGTGGGGAAATAATGATAAAGCGCGCCCTTGGCCAATTGCGTTTTTTTCAAGACGGCATCAATGCGCAAACCCTGAAAGCCGTGCTCATACATTTCTTCATGAGCCGCCTGCAAAATTCTTTCGCGGGTGGACTCTTTTACATCAAGAGACTCAACGGCAACATCAGTAGGAATTGCAGTGTTCATAATTTACCAATTTAAATTGTAGGGTGGAAAAGCAGAGCGCCTTCCACCACTGATTAAACGTATATCCATCACGACAAAATGGTGGAAGGCGATACTCGTAAACTCATATCTTTTCCACCCTACAAAAACATTACACTTTTTTCACCCTAAACCAAGCTGCATAAAGTGCTGGCAAGAATAATAAAGTCAAACCTGTCGCCACAATCAAGCCGCCCATAATCGCCACCGCCATTGGCCCCCAGAATACAGAACCTGACAGTGGAATCATGGCGAGCACTGCCGCTGCCGCTGTTAAAATAATGGGGCGGAAACGGCGTACGGCAGCTTCAACAATTGCATCCCAGGGTGCTGTTCCGCTCGCAATATCCGTTTCTATTTGATCGATTAAAATAACCGAGTTGCGAATAATCATACCGAACAAGGCAATCACACCTAATTGCGCCACGAAACCCATAGGGCGATGCAAAAGCAACAGCGCCATAGCGACGCCAGCCACACCTAAAGGCCCCGTTAAGAACACCAGCAACGAACGCGAGAAGCTTTGCAGCTGCAACATTAACAAGGTGAAAATAATAAAAATCACCAAGGGCACATTGGCCGCAATAGACGCTTCTGCTTTGCTGCTGTCTGCCGCAGCGCCCGCTAAATTAATGGCATAGCCAATCGGCAAGGATGCTCTTATTTCTGCCAGCTTTGGTTCAATTTGGCTAGATACCGTCGGGCCTTGAATACCGTCCACTACATCACTCTGAACCGTAATGGCCCACTCACGGTTTTCACGCCAAATAATGCCCGGTTCCCACACAAACTGTGCGCGCACAATTTGCGAAAGTGGAATGGATTTACCGTTGCCTGTGGGCAAATAGGTATCATTTAACTTTTCAATGGTTGAACGTTCATCCAAAGGCTGACGCACCATAATGTCCACTAAACGATTTTTTTCGCGATATTGACCAACCGTGGTTCCACTCAAAATCGTATTGGCTGCATGCATAACCGTTTCAGTTGTCATGCCCAGCGCGCGCAATTTGTCTTGATCTAAATTCAAGCGTAATACTTTTACCGATTCGTTCCAGTTATCGTTCACGCCCAAGGCATTGGGATTAGCGCGCATAATATCTTTTACTTGGTCAGCAATCTCACGCACCTTGTTTACATCGGTACCGCTCACACGAAATTGCACTGGGTATGGCACTGGCGGACCTGTGGGTAAAAATTTCAC
>CAZZEV010000087.1:3495-9546 GCA_964653305.1 uncultured Cellvibrionaceae bacterium
CCTCAGGAAAATTCACTTTAAATTCGTGAATGATTTTTTTGCGCAATTCAGTGCGCGCTTCGTCGTCTTTAGGCAGAACAACAATTTGCGCTACGTTAGATTGCGGAAATATTTGATCCAAGGGCAAATAAAAGCGTGGGCTGCCTGTACCGACATAACTCGTTACACTTTCTACAAGATCAGCCACGCCATCTTGCGCATTAATAAAAGCTTCAAACTTTTTCACTTGGGCTTCGGTAGCCGCGTAAGACGAGCCTTCTTGCAGCCACATTTCCACCATTAACTCAGGGCGAATTGAATCCGGAAAGAATTGCTGCTCGATAAATTTAAACCCAAATACGCCCGCCATAAATACGCCTAGGGTTATGGCGATAGTGGTTTTTCTAAATTCCACACACCAATTTACCAGCGCTCTGAATTTGGTATAAAAAGGCGAATCAAATAATTCATGGGGCGCATCGTCCGCAGAGTGCGGTTTTACTTTTAATAATAGGTAGCCGATGTAGGGCGTAAACAACACCGCGACAAACCACGAAATAATAAGCGCAAGGAAATTTACCGAGAACATAGAAAAGGTATATTCACCGGCAGCGGATTTTGCCAAACCAATGGGCAAAAATCCTGCAGCAGTAATCAAGGTGCCTGTCAGCATAGGCATAGCGGTAGATGTATAGGCGAAAGTCGCGGCATCAAAACGCGAGTAGCCCTCCTCCATTTTGCGCACCATCATTTCTACCGCAATAATTGCATCGTCAACCAACAAGCCCAGCGCAATAATCAAAGCGCCGAGCGAAATTTTGTGCAGGTCGATATTAAAGATGCGCATAAACAAAAAGGTAATTGCCAACACCAGTGGAATGGTTAAACCCACCACCAAACCTGGGCGAAGATCTATACGTATACCCTTTTCATCTTTATGAAAACCCAGCGCAATAAAACTCACCGCCAATACAATAACTAAGGCTTCAGCGAGCGTTCTCAAAAATTCGTTAACGGATTTGGCGACCGCTTTGGGCTGATTAGTTACGCGATCTAACTCCACGCCCACTGGCAATTTGCGTTTGATATCGGCGGCGGTTACTTCAAGGTTTTTACCCAAGTCAATAATATTGCCGCCCTTCTGCATAGAAATGGCGAGACCAATGACTTCTTTGCCGTTGAAACGCATTTTGTCGTGCGGTGGATCGACATACTCGCGTTTAATCTCTGCAAAGTCGCCCAAGCGGAAATTCGTGCCCTGTGCACGTAGAGTTAGATTTTCTAAATCTTTGGGCGAGGTAAAGGCGCCGGTTACACGCACCTGTACGTTATCAGTATCGGTATTTAATACACCGGTAGATTGCACGGAATTTTGAGTGTTGATTTGCTCGATAATCTGCTCAAGTGTTATGCCGAGCTGTGCGAATTTTTTGTGTGAAAAAATGATATTGATTTTTTCATCTTGCACGCCCAGCAATTCCACTTTCGCAACCAGCGGCACACGCAAAAGTTGTTGACGCACTAAATCAGCATAATCTTTTAATTCGGCGTAAGTGAAGCCATCGGCAGAGAGTGAAAAAATCGAGCCATAAGTATCGCCGAACTCGTCGTTAAAAAAGGGGCCAATTACTCCCTGCGGTAAGGTGTATTTTATATCGCCCATTTTTTTGCGCACTTGATACCAAGATGCGCTGGTTTCTTTTGGCGGTGTGGATTCCGCCAATTGCAAAATAATGGTGGTTTCGCCGGGTTTAGAGAAGCTGCGAATAGAATCTATGTACGGTGTTTCTTGCAGCTTTTTTTCTAACTTATCGGTAACTTGATCAGCCATTTGCAGCGAGCTTGCGCCCGGCCATTTAGCGGTTACCACCATAGCGCGAAAGGTAAACGGCGGGTCTTCATCTTGCCCTAAATTGTTGAAGCTCATAATGCCGCCAATTAAAAGCGCAGCAATTAAATAACGAATCAGCGGAATATGTTCAAGCGCCCAGCGCGATAAATTAAGCTGCGAGCCTTTCATTTTGCAGCTCCTTGCGAAGCCGGATTAACGACCGGTGCCACAGCAGCTTGCGGCGCACTCAATAAAGTTTGCGATGTTAAATAAGGTTCAGGCGCAGGTGCACTTGGCTCTGGCGGTAAAATAGAAACTTTTTGACCCGGATTCAAAACATGCACACCTGCAGTCACTACGGTTTGGCCAGAGGTAACACCACTGGTTAAGAGCACATCATTACCACTCACGCCCCCCACTTGTACCGGCACTAATTTCACTGCGCCTTTTTCAACCAGCCATACCGAAGTCACGCCCTTTTCTTGGTAAAGCGCCGCGAGCGGAACCTTCACAAAACTGCCGGGAGTGGTAATAACAAATTGCACTGAAGCGGTCATACCCAACTTCACTAACACCGCTTGTTTTGGTGTGAGATTTTGCAGAGAAACTTTAGCGATAAATGTGCGAGTTGCGACGTCTGCCACGGGAGAAATTTCACGAATTTTTCCTGCGATAACTTCTTTAGAATTTGCCCACAAACGAACTTCTACTTGCGTTGCACGCTTAACCACTTCCACATTGTTTTCAGGAACACCCACTACCACTTCTAACTCGCCCGCTTTAGCAACTTGCACAACTGGCGTTCCCGCTGCGACTACTTGGCCCACTTCAGCATTAATCGCGGTGACGACACCTTCAACATCTGAACTTAATGTTGCATAGGCAGCTTGATTAGATTGGCTTTTATAGGCTGCTTGCGCCTGTTCAAAATTGGCTTTGGCAGACTCGAAGGCAGTATTTTTGCCATCCATCGCACTTTGGCTAACCGCGCCGGTTTTGCGTAATTCTTGGAAGCGTTTTAATTCAAATTCGGCCAACTCAAAATTACTTTTTGCAGCTTTGAAACTGGCTTCAGCTTGCGTCTGCGCTAAGCGTAAATCCTGTGGGTCTAACTGCATCAAGATTTGGCCGGGCTTTATCAATGTGCCGACATCCACTTTACGCGTTTGAATTTTGCCGCTCACACGAAAGCCCAAATGGGATTCAATCCGCGCCTGCACATTACCGGAATAGTCGGCAATCACCTGCTGTTGAGCCGCGTTCAACTGAAGGGCGCGCACCGGGCGAACATCTTCAACTTTATCAACAGGCTTACTGCAGCCCGCCAAGATTAAACCTGCGGCAATCAACCCTGCGGCCGCTAGACCTACTGCCCTAAACGGAATCTGTGTGAGCTCGCGCATTGAATCCTTACTCCTGATAAAACAGCCGCGCTCTGGGCGCGACAAAAGTGAATGTCCTTGCATGCCTGAGGTTTGCATCAAGACAGAAATAAAATGAAAGCGGTGACAAACCGACTAGTTGGTCTATAAAAGATAACAACCGACCAACTGGTCTGTCAACGCAAATAATCTGTTTCACGTGACTTTGTGACAAATGGCATATTTTTGATTGGAATGGGTCTACATATTCAGATTTTGCGTTATTTGCTTAGACTGCGAGACAAATATAATTCATCTCGCAATTTAACTATTTAAACGGAACACAACAAAAAGGACAAAGAAAGATGAAACTATATGCCTTCTCTGTTATTGCATCGGTGTGCTTGGTTGCCTGCGGAGGAGGATCAGGTAGCACTACAGATAAAAATACTTCAGTGCCAAGCAGCAGTACAAGCAGCCTCAGCAGTTCAGCGCCACCTAAAACAGCCAATATTACCCAAGGCACCATTGCGGGTTTCGGTAGCGTAATAGTCAACGGAATACATTTTGATGTTAAAGAAGCGACTATCGAAATTGATGGTACTGCGAAAACGGAATCAGATCTTGCTGTAGGCCAAATGGTGAGCATCACCGGAGTTCTGGATGATGATGGCTTGCGAGGTAAAGCCAGCAAACTTTCTGCAGAAACTAAAATGCGCGGCCCCATTGAAAGCATTGATTTAAGCAAAGGCATTATCGTTGTACTTGGCCAACAAATCCTAATCGACGCCGATACTTTTTACGAGGATGGTGTAGCTGTAGAAAATTTGAAAATAGGTGATGTTGTAAAAGTGAGCAGCCACATTAATAACAACAGTATTTTGGTCGCAACACGCTTGGAAATTAAATCAGGTAGCGAAGCAAAAGAGCTATTTCTAGCAGGTAAAGTTACTAACCTTAACGTCACTGCAATGACATTTACAATCAATAACGCCAAGGTGGAATACAGCAAAGCAACTATTGCAGACCTGCCCAACAAAACGCTCGAAGAAGGTATGTTAGTTCGTGTACAGGGCTTAATAGTGGATGGCGTTTTTGTGGCGAATGGGAATATTCATTTGAGTGCGTTCGACTTAAAGCACCATGGCAACTTAGGCACAAAAGCCAAAGTTGAGATAGATGGAATTGTTTCAAAGCTAAATATTCCAGCCTCAGAAATGCTTTTAGGCCCCGTATTTCTGTTGGGTGATACAACCGTTTTTTTCACTACTGCTGTCAAAATTGAAGGCGGAACGCTGTTGGATTTGAAGAATGGAATTCGCGTTCGCGTAAAAGGTAAGCTAGATGCTGACAGCAATATAACAGCAGAAAAAATAGTGCTTATGCTCAGTGCTAAAGTTGAGGATGAAGGACTTGTGCAAGCCACTGATATCGCCAAAAACACACTCACAATCAAAGGGACTGTATTTGAAGTCACTGCAGATACGAGCTTTAACGACCGAAGCAAGACAGACGTTCGTTTGTTCAGTTTAAAAGATATTGTAACAGGCGATTTTGTGAATGTTCGCGGCTATAAAGTTTCAGCAACGGGTTCAATACCCGAAAAGATCATCGCAACCCGTATAGAGCGCAAAAATCCATCTGGAAAATAGAAAGAGGTTTCAACACATGCTTGTCGGGATACTTAACACTCAGGGAACCGCCAGTAAATAGGTTGATAAGAATTACGTTGATTTTATTCAGATAATTTTAATTGGCTTACATATTGCTCTAACTGGTTTGCAATCACTGATTTGATTGGTTCTGATTTATAGGTTCGAGAAGGGATTCTTAGGACAAATTTTTACGGATGACGAGACCTAAGGCTTCGGCGCAAGGAATAGCCGCAATCGCTGTGAAGCGTAGCCTGTTTAAACAAACCGTGGGTTGGGTAGACATAGATCAGTCGCCCAACACACAAGGACACCGCTTTCAGCACTCACTTTTGTTTCAACATCTCCGCCAAGCTCGCCCCCACCAAAGCCGCCCCACCCTGCGCCCAACCGCCATCCACAGGAATAATCGCGCCGCTGATATAGCTCGCAAAATCTGAGGCTAAAAACAAGCAGGCATTGGCAATATCATCAGTTGAGCCCATACGTTGGAGCGGAACAGACTTCATTACTGCTTTGCGAATGCCCTCAGTCGGCGCCAAACGTTTCATTCCTTCGGTATTGTCGATTGGGCCTGGAATGATCGAATTGATGCGCACGCCCTCCGCTCCCCACTCCAAACACAGCGTCTTGGTAATCATATCCACACCGGCTTTTGCCGCGCATACATGGGATTGGCCAGCCATCGGGATAAACGCTTGCGGCGCAGAAATGTTAATGATGGATGCACCGGGCTTGGTAAGAAAAGGATAGACCGCCTGCATTACATGAAAAGTGCCGAGCAAATCTATGTCAATCACTGACTTAAAACCATTGGCGGACATACCCGTTGCCAGCGCAGGAAAATTACCTGCTGCACCTGATACAACTACATCAAAATTACCCCAAGCTTTATGCAAATCGTCGATGCCATTTTTAATCGCATCCGGCTCTCGCACATCAGCAGCGAAGCCTTTTGCATCTGCAGCGCCGCAATTTTTAAGCGATGCAATAGTGTCATCTACTTTTTCCTGTGAGCGGCTAACCACCGCAACCCGCGCACCCGCTTTCGCAAAGTTTTCGGCGATGCCGCGATTTATGCCGCTAGTGCCGCCCACAACAAGAACATTTTTGTTTTGGAAATTAAATGGAGAGTTCATGACTGTTACCTAAAAATATTTTTAATGGAAATTTTTAAATCTCCCCTAACCCCTCTTTTTCAAAGAGGGGAAACTAGGCTAGTCCCTTT
>CAZZEV010000087.1:9556-10775 GCA_964653305.1 uncultured Cellvibrionaceae bacterium
CTTGGGAGTGTATATATGCATTCCCAAGCTGGAGCTTGGGAACGAGGTAAAGGGAGAGTTCATCTTTATTACCTTATGAATATTTTAATGGGAGGGTGCATTCAAATCTCGACTTTTTATTCAAAGCGCGAAAAGTCCGGAGCCCGCTTCTCAAAAAATGCCGTCACCGATTCTTTGCACTCATCGGAATTTAAACCTTCCGCAAAGCCAATAAACTCTGCGGCCAGCGCCGTTTCCACACCCTGATGCTGGGTTTTCTTTAACAGTGATTTCGCCCTGCGTACCGCAGCAGGTGGTTGATTCGCTAAGCGCTGAATTTTCGCTTCGGCAAAAGCGAGTAATTCATTGGCTGGAACGGCTGCATTAACGAAGCCCATTTTTTCGGCGTCCGCACCCGTAAAGGATTCACCTAACAACAACAGCTCTGCCGCTTTTTGTTGGCCGACCAAACGCGGCACCAAATAGCTGCTAGCATATTCTGGGCACAAGCCCAAGTTCACAAAAGGTAATTGCAAGCGAGCATCCTGCGCGGCATAAACCAAATCGCAATGCAGCAGCAATGTTGTTCCAATCCCCACCGCATGCCCCTGCACCACCGCCACTACTGGTTTTACACAGTTTTGCAAAGCAACCATAAAGCGCACCACGGGGTGGCTATCGTGAATGTTCGGCTCATTCATAAAATCCAGCAGGTCGTTGCCACTGGTAAAACACTCATTCACGCCGCTCAACACCAACACCCGCACACTGCGATCGTTGTTCGCGGTCTGAATCACATCGGCCAAGGCCGAATACATGGCGAGAGAAAGTGCATTCTTGCGCTCAGGGCGATTGAATTGCACGCGTAAAATCCGGTCAACATGGGTCACCAGAATTTGCGGGTTGGGGCTAGTGATGGAAAAACTGGTGATATCTTGGTCGCTCATCGAAATCTCCTTTATTGGTTGTTCTTGATCGTGATGCTTATGGCTGGCTATGAGTATAGGGTACAATTCGCCCCCTCACTTATTAGCCAGAAGCTTTAGATTATTGCCATGAATATTCGCGAACTGCTTAACGACAAAGTCCTTACCTCCATGCACGCCTGCGGTATTCCCGCTGACCTCCCTGCGCTGATTGCGCCCGGTAAAAAAGCCGGTTTTGGCGACTACCAAGCCAACTGTGCAATGGGTGCTGCCAAAGCGATGGGTACTAACCCGCGTGAATTGGCCGCCAAGAT
>CAZZEV010000088.1:0-10753 GCA_964653305.1 uncultured Cellvibrionaceae bacterium
GCACATCACCATCCACCCGAATCATCGGCGGCAGGCCAGCCGAAAGATGCAAATCCGATGCGCCCTGTTTGGCGCTAAAGGCTAAGAGTTCTGTAATATCCATAAAGCTACCTTTTTTATAAGCTACTTTTTATGCTGTTAGTTGAGTTAATGCGCTAACGTTTGCGGGAATTTTTATTTTTTATGCAACTACCCATTTCTAATAACACCATAGCCGACCCGCTGGCGAAAGTCACCGCACGCATTCAACAAGCGGCTCTGGCGGTGGGGCGAAACCGCGAAACTGTGCGCTTGATCGCTGTGAGCAAAACCCAACCGGCAGAAGCGGTGGCGCAAGCCTACGCCTGTGGGCAACACGAATTTGGCGAGAACTATCTGCAAGAAGCCTTGGAAAAGCAAGCGGCCTTAGCGAATCTCCCCGAGATTGTCTGGCATTTTATCGGCCCGATTCAATCCAACAAAACCCGCCTCATTGCTGAACATTTCGCTTGGATCCACAGTATAGACCGAGAAAAAGTCGCTCAGCGTCTAAATGATCAACGCCCTGCTGATTTGGCACCCCTGCAAGTCTGTTTGCAAGTGAATATTGACGATGAATCCACTAAATCTGGCGTTTCATTGGCAGAATTACCCGCGCTAGCCCAAGCAGTTAGCCATTTACCCCGCCTACAATTGCGTGGGCTTATGGCGATTCCTGCTGCCACCAACAACGCAGACCAGCAGCGCGCCGCCTTCGCCAAATTGCGTCAAGCAATGCAAAGTTTGCAGGCGCAGGGTTTCGCACTTGATACTCTTTCTATGGGTATGTCTGGCGATATGGAGGCAGCAGTTGCCGAAGGAGCTACTATGGTGAGGGTCGGGACGGATATTTTTGGCGCGCGCACCAAAGCGCAATAGCTTTAAGCAACACTTACTATTTACCTACAGAATTTATTTTTCTAACAGGATTCACCATGCACCAATCAACTAACGCACCGCACAAAATCGCCTTTATAGGCGCAG
Source organism: uncultured Cellvibrionaceae bacterium (assembly GCA_964653305.1). Classification (GTDB taxonomy): domain Bacteria; phylum Pseudomonadota; class Gammaproteobacteria; order Pseudomonadales; family Cellvibrionaceae; genus Cellvibrio. The sequence goes on from CAZZEV010000088.1 coordinate 1,003, forward strand.
GCAACATGGCCAAAGCAATCATTAGCGGCCTACTAGCCGAAGGGCTGAAACGCATCAATCTGTTTGCCAGCGGCCCGCGCCAAGAGAGTTTGGATCGCGTTGCCAGCGAGTTTAGTATCAATGTTAGTACCGATAATGCAGCCACGGCTGCAAGTGCAGATGTGGTGGTTCTGGCCGTTAAGCCGCAAATGCTGAAAGAAGTTTGCTTGGGTTTGGCCGGTTCGCTCGGTCATAAGCCACTGATTATTTCGCTCGCAGCTGGCATCACCACCGATAGTATTAGTACCTGGCTGGGCGGCGAACACGCCATTGTGCGCTGTATGCCAAATACGCCCTCACAAGTGCGCGTAGGTGCCAGTGGGCTCTATGCAAATGCACACGTCAGCCAAGCTCAAAAATCCACCGCCAACACTATTTTGGGTGCGGTGGGCATTGTGCAATGGGTGGATGATGAAGCACTGATTAATCCCGTTACCGCCGTCTCTGGCTCTGGCCCCGCTTATTTCTTTTTAATGATGGAAGCCATGATTGATGCAGGGGTAGAACTGGGCTTAACACGCACTGCCGCGACAGAGTTGACCTTGCAAACCGCGCTCGGTGCCGCCATCTTAGCCAAGCAAAGCAATGTGGATGTTGCCGAACTGCGCCGTCGTGTCACGTCGCCCAAAGGCACCACGGAGCAGGCCATTAACTCCTTTGAGAATGACCAGATTCGCGCTATGTTTAGCCGCGCTATGACTGCCTGCTCTAACCGCGCGGTGGAATTGTCGGAGCTATTGGGTAAATAACATTAGACCAATCATTTTTTTGTTCCATTGAGAACAAGTTTATCGACTACGAGATGCTTCTTTTATGAATACCTTTTCCAGCGTTATTGCAGATATCCTTAACTTTGTAGGCTCGGTTTATATTGGCCTCGTGCTGCTGCGCTTCTTATGCCAGCTAGTGCGCGCGGATTATTACAACCCCATCAGCAAAACCTTGGTGAAGCTAACCAATCCACTGCTAGTACCCTTTCGCAAAATCGTTCCCGGTTTTGGTGGTGTTGATTGGGCCGCCCTGGCCTTGGCTTTTTTACTACAAGTCGCGCTAATTTTTATTGTTCAACTGGTGTTTGGCACTCTTTTCTTGAGTTTTAAAATTCTGCCCTTTGCACTCGTGGCATTAATTGGTGTAGCACTGAATTTTTACTTCTACGGCATGATTATTTTGGTCATCGCGAGCTTTGTCGCACCTAATTCATACAACCCCGCTATTAGCTTGCTGAATCAGCTTATCGACCCGCTCCTGCGCCCCATTCGTAAAATTCTGCCACCCATGGGCGGGTTAGATTTTTCGCCCATGGTGCTAATGTTTGGCATTTATCTCATCCGCCAATATTTTTTGCCTATGCTCGCAGGTCTGTTGCTTTAAGTTGATGACCACTCAGCGATGACCGCCGAACATTACACATGGCAGGGTGAGAATTTAATTCTGCACTGCCATTTTCAGCCTAAAGCCGCTAACGACGAGATTGTGGGCATCCACGGTGACCGTTTGAAAATCCGCATTACCGCACCCCCAGTGGATGGCAAAGCCAACGATCACATCATCAAGTGGTTTAGCAAACTCTTTAAAGTGCCAAAGGGCGATATTGAGATAGTGCAAGGCGAACTGGGCCGGCAGAAAACACTGCGGATTCGCTCGCCTAAAGTTCTACCTAGTGAGGTTCTGGCCCAAGGAACCTCAACTGTAGAAGTCTGAAGTAGAGAAGATTCACCCGAGCAGATTGCTCGTTGATAACATTAAGCTAGTTTTAATCATGATATTTAAGAGGTAAGGATATGACTGGACGTATAACTGCATCGGCATTCGCGCTCACAAGTCTTTTAGCGACTGGCTACATTCATGCGGATACCACGCCACAACTGAGTTCTAAAGATATTGCTGAAGTCGTCATCGATGGCCAACAAAATGCCTCTGACTGGTTTCGCGCCGAAAGCCCCCATTTTATTGTGTACTCAGACACCAAGCGCACCCATGTTAGTGATCTCTTGAACAAACTTGAGCGTTTTGATCACCTGCTAAGGATCTACACCAAAGGCAGTACCATTTCAGACAACAACCCAAAACTCACGCTCTATTATCAATCGAACATCAAAGATCTTAGTGAGATTAATAAGCAACAACCCAGCTACGCAATAGGTCTCTACAACAGTTGTGAATTGGGGGTGCAAGCCTTTAGTTCGCACATGTACTACCGCGCCAACGCGGATATCGCATTGGAAAAACAACCCGAAAATGAAGGTCTATCCTACATTTTTGAAGCCTATGCTCGGCACTTTTTGTATCGACACACCGACATCCGCGAGCCTGTCTGGTATATCGATGGCTTCGCCCAATATTTTGCCAACACCCGCTTCTCAGATACCGAAACTGTGCTCGGTATCCCACCGCAGAGCATCCGAGACTATTTGATGTATATCAGTGGGGGTAATACCTACTACAGCCTCAACTACAAAGATATTTTGTTGGGCAATAACACCAAAGGGCATAACGTAGCTGGCGTAGCAGGCGTGCAGCTTGAGTTTCAGGCGCGGTCTTGGGCGCTAACTCACTATATTTTGTCATCCACTGAAAATATCCAGCGTTTCCGCAATTACAACAGTCTTGTGGCGCAATCTATGGAGCCGACCAAAGCCTTCGAGCAAGCCTTTGGTTACAAGGTTTCCAAACTCAGCAATCACCTCTGGAAATACAAACGTAAATCTGCCGAAGGCTTAAAACTGAATTTAACCGCGGGCAATACCAGCGATATCACCTTCAATAGTTTGCCTAAATCCGCCGATACCTTGCTCTTGGCAGATGCAGCCTTGAAAGCCTGCCCGTCACCCAGTGAGGGCGCATCCTTATTGAAAAAAATCAGCGGCGAAGCCAAGAAACACCCACACAGTGATTTTGCCCAAACCATTCTGAGCCGCGCCCAAATCCACTGGGGCGATGCTCAAGATGCCCTGCCCTATTTAAATTCAAAGGCCAAAGGCGATAATTTCGATGCATTTTATCTATTAGGTTTAGCGCAACTGCGTTTAGCGGAACAGAGCCAAGGCGACGCACAAAAAACCTACCTGACGGATGCTCAAGCCAATCTCTTGAAAGCACGCACCCTTAACCCGCTTGCCCCAGAAGCATTTCACGCCTACTTCAAAGCGGGAATAAAAAGTCAGGATGCGCCCTCAGAAGAGGTTCTAAACGCCGCCATTCAAGCCATGCGTTTAACCCCCGAAGTGAATAGCTACATGCGCACTGCCGCGCTGAGTTTTGCTTACCTGAAACGCATTCCAGAGACGGAACAGGTGTTAGATTTAATGATTCGCAACAGCCGCGATACACAAATGTCAGAATGGGCAAAATCCTGGCAGACCAAACTCAATGCCGGCGTAACCCGCAGCCTACTTCTCGCAGAAATGCGTACCGAACTAGCGCCTAACCCACGTTTCGTAGAGTGGACCGTTGGCAGCGATGAAGTTATGCAAGCCGTGAAAAAGAGCGCAGAAATGGCGGCAATTCAAGGCTTTCTGACAGAACAGCGAATTCAAGATCAGCAAACGTCTAACATGGATTCACCGCAAAGCTCATCGCAGCCAAGGTAGCTTGCCAAGCAGAGAAAGGGCGGGGTAGTGACCCATGAATGCGTCAGCTAGAGCAGTATCCGCACTGCTGTAATTTAGGTGGAATTACTGATTAGAGGAGTCTTCCTGGGCTTTTTTAGCAGCAGCCTTGCGGTAGCGTCTATAGGCCAAATAGGTAGTTACACTCGACGCAATAGTCGCCGCTACCAACGCCCAAGACCAGGTATTAATCAGCATATTTTTGGTTAAACCGTAATGGGTATAATTCCAATAAAACAGCATCATCACCGCCGCAATAAAGGTGAAGGTAAAGCGGCGCAGCCAGTAGCGAAGCAATACTAAATACATAACCAGTTCTCTTAAATAGAGAGCTCAGAGCTCTTAAAATCAATCTGGCTGGCGATGCCAAGCGCATCGGCCAGCAGCAGGTGAACGCAAAAAGCGCTATTTTATACAAATTCACCAAGCTTTAGTGCGCCATCTCCAATATCATACCGCCTAACGTTAACTGCCCTGCGCATCGCATGGACACGCCCTTATCTTGATGGACACCCCGCTATTCTATGAAAACCCCCAAAAGCCTTGAGCCACTGATTGAAGACGGCCTTGTCGATGAAGTCTTGCGTTCGCTTAAAAGCGGTAAAGAAGCGACTGTGTATGTGGTCTCCTCCAATGGCGAAATTCGCTGCGCCAAAGTGTACAAAGAAGTAGAAAAACGCAGTTTCCGCAGCCAAACCAAATACCAAGAAGGCCGTAGCGAGCGCAATTCACGCCGCTCCCGCGCCATGGGCAAAGGCTCTGCTTACGGCCGTCAAGAGCAAGAAAGTGCTTGGCAAAATGCTGAAGTAGACGCACTTTATCGCCTTGCTGACGCCGGTGTGCGCGTGCCCCAACCCTACGGCGTGTTTGACGGCGTGCTCTTGATGGAATTGGTCACTGACGATGAAGGCTACGCCGCCCCACGTTTAAACGATGTAGAACTCAGCCCCGAACAGGCGCGCGAATACCATGCGTTTATGATGATGGAAGTGGTACGTATGCTCTGCGCCGGTATTGTCCACGGTGACCTATCTGAATTTAACGTGTTGCTCGGCTCGCAAGGCCCCGTGATTATCGACCTCCCCCAAGCCGTAAACGCCGCAGGCAACAACCACGCCTTCAGCATGCTGGAGCGCGATGTAAACAATATGGCCGATTATTTCGGCCAATTCGCCCCCGAATTGCTGGATACCGAATACGCCCACGAAATTTGGGAACTCTACGAAAGCGGCAAGCTCCACCCCGCCGTTACCCTAACGGGCAAATTCGAACACTCTAATGTTGAAGCCGATATCGCCAGCGTATTGCGCGAAATTGAAGACGCCCGCCTGGATATGGAGCGCCGCAAAGCAGCGCGTGAAGAAGCAGAAAACGAGTAAGCTCCCCACAAAGCGTCACAGTCATCCTGTGACGCGTCTCACAACTGTCACCATTCTTCACCATTAGTCCGCCAAATTGACCACTAATTGCTCAGCAACTAGTCAGCTTTGCCGTTTTCGGTTTAAATGAGAATTAGAATAATAACGACTTAGCCGAATTCTTAATAAGCGGTTAAACCCAGTGCGAACTACAACAGCGAGCAACACGCTATGGATGTTAGAGCCTTACACCGCCAGATGACCCAGTACAACCGTTGGAAGCGCCAGCTTGATGAGCGCTTACAGCGCTTTGATGCCTGGGGCACCAGCCACCAAATGCTGAGTTTGGATGTGCAGCGCACCCTGCAAAAAGCGCGGCAGTTGCTGCGCGGCGATAGCTTTACCATCGCCTGTGTGGGTGAGTTCTCGCGCGGGAAAACCGAATTAATCAACGCACTTTTGTACACCGAGGGTGGCCGCCGCTTACTGCCATCCCAACCCGGCCGCACCACCATGTGCCCCACGGAGATTTTTTGGGATGCCAGTGCTCCCGTGAACTGTGTTCGCCTCTTACCTATCGAAACCCGCCGCACCAATACCAGTTTGCAAAATTTTAAACGCATCCCCCAGAACTGGGTAACGGTCACTTTTGATCCTACTAACCACGACCAAACACGCGCTGCCATTAATCAAGTCTCTGCCAGTAAATGGGTTGCGCCTGCGGATGCCTTAAAACTCGGCTTTGCAATGGATGAGTTGGGCGAGCGCGATGCCAACGGCAAAGTCGCCGTTCCTGCATGGCGTCATGCGCTTATTAGCCTTGACCACCCGCTCTTGCGCCAAGGCCTGCGCATTGTGGATACCCCCGGCTTAAATGCGCTGGGCAATGAGCCCGAGCTCACCTTAAAAACCCTGCCCGAAGCCCAAGCAATTTTGTTTTTAATGTCTGCCGATGCCGGTGTGACCGCCAGCGATATGACCATTTGGCGCGAACACGTACAAACCCTGCGCGATGAGCAATGCACCGCCGTGCTCGCCCTGCTCAATAAAATCGATAGCCTCTGGGATGACTTGCAATCACCCGCAGATGTAAATGCCAGCATTGAAGACATTCGCCGCGTTACCGCCAAGCAACTCAAGTTGGCGCCAGAGCAGGTCATTGCGATTTCCGCCAAGCAAGGTTTGCTGGGCAAAGTTGGGCGTAACGCGCAACAGTTGGAACGCAGCAACTTCCCACAATTAGAGCGCAAGCTGGCAGACGTGGTCTTACATAGCCAGCAGCAAATTATTGGCCACCGCCTCGTTGGCGACAGCTATGAAATGATCATTAATACTCGCAACAGCCTCGCCCAGCGCTTGAGCGAATGCGAAACAGAAATTGAAGTCTTGCGCACCGCCGCACCGCAGGAAGCTGCCGATACATTGCAGCAATTGCGCGATACTATTCGCCAAACTCATCACCAGTATCACAAGCAGGCGCTATCACTGCGCACCAGCCAACGCTTATTAGAATCGCAACGCATCAGCTTGCTAGCACCGGTCAGTTCAGGTTTGTTGGAACAACAGATTAATAACGCCCATCGCAACCTTGCCCAAAGCTGGACAACCCTCGGTTTAGCACGTGCGATTGGCAACTTTTTTGACGATGTTGACAGTAGTTTGCAGCATATTGAACGCGAAATAGAACGCGCCAACCGCGTTATGACGTCTATTTACCAACGTCCTGAGCACAACCTGACGGGCGATGATTTAATGATGCGCCACCTACTTAAAATTCATCACCAGCGCCGCCAGTTGCGCCAGTTGCACAAACGCGCCGATGACTTCCGTTTCTCGCTCAACACCTTGCTTACCCGTAAAGGTGCTTTGATTAATCGATTTATCAATACCTTGGTGCAAGAAGTTCGCAACACTTACCAAGATTTGAACGATCATATTAACCAATGGCTGCAAGAGGCACTGGCGCCACTGATTCACAATAATCAGTACCAAAAGCAGCTTTTGGAAAACCATATGCTGCGCCTTACGCAGCTACAAAGTCAGCGCAACACCCATGCCGAACAAATTGAAAGTCTGCAAACCAATATCTACCATTTGCAGGCAGCTTTAAGTTCGCTGGAGCCCTTGTATCAAGAGATTATCAGCGCGCCTTTAGTGAATAACGCCAGCGAAAACTTAGCGGTAATTCGCAGCGGGCAGGTGGTGTCTTTGTTGGAGGCAAGGAAGGCTGCGAGAACAAATTAAAATTGGTTTAATAGGAAATCGTCATCCCCGCAGGGGATCCAGTGGCCTTAAAATCAAAAGCAAAGTCGCTGGATCCCCTACGGGGATGACGATTCCCTTCTAAAAATAGACTCTCGTAAATACTTGTTCGAAACAACTAAGAACCATAAAAAAGGCCGAATCCAAGCATTACTTGAATCCGGCCAACAGAGTATTGCTCCAGTATAAAAATCGTTTAGCGTAAGCGCCCTACATAATGCTGATCTGACTCAAGGCTAACCTCAGTTTCAGGTTCGGGTGCTTCAAGGACGTGGTGTTCAATTGGTATAGAAACCCGCGATGAAACCGCTACCATCATGCGGCGCGGTTTAAACGCTGAATCTGCAAACAGCCCACCATCGCCAAAATAAATATCTTCCAATTTATGGCACATGGCCTGTAAATCCGGGTTGTTCACCGAACCCGCCAGTTCCAATACATGCAGGCAATATTCGGGGTTGGTACTCATATATTTAATATCAGTAACACGCCCAATCTCGCGGCGCAGCAGCACATGCAAGCGCCCCATTAGCCCGAAGGCTTGGCTTTCTAATAACTCTACCGATTGGCCATTCATAGAACGTGCTCCCCGTGTTGTTCAAGATCAAGACCGTCGTTTTCTTCGTCCATCTCAACACGCAAGCCGATAATCTTATCCAACACCACCAAAATAACGGCGGTTACAGCGCTGGCGTAAATAATCGTGCTCACTACACCTATCGCCTGTAGCGCAATACTCGATTCCACGCCGCCAATCGCCTTAACCGCGAATACGCCAGTGAGGAGCGCCCCAACAATACCGCCAATGGCGTGCACACCAAATACATCGAGCGAATCGTCGTAACCCATTGTGGATTTCAACCAAGTAGCGCCCCAGTAACAAGCGATGCCCGCTGCAATACCAATCGCAAACGCGCCGGTCACACCCACAAAACCAGAAGCTGGCGTAATGGCAACCAATCCGGCAACCGCACCTGAAACCATGCCCAAGACCGAAGGCTTACCGCGTTTTACCCATTCAATCACCATCCATGTCAGCGCTGCCGCTGCGGTTGCTAATTGAGTGGTGAACATGGCCATACCTGCACGGCCATCAGCGGCACCAGCAGAGCCTGCGTTAAAACCAAACCAACCTACCCAGAGTAGAGACGCACCCACAACAGTCAGGATTAAATTGTGCGGCGGCATTGCAACGCGACCAAACCCAAGACGCGGGCCAATAATAATAGCCGCCACCAAACCAGAAACACCGGCGTTGATATGCACGACTGTTCCGCCGGCAAAATCCAATACACCCAAGGATGCCAACCAACCGGTAGGCTCCCACACCCAGTGGGCAACAGGGGCGTAAACCAACAGCGACCAGAGTGAAATAAAGGCCACCACGGCCGAGAACTTCATACGTTCGGCAAAAGCACCAGCGATCAACGCGGGGGTAATTATCGCGAAAGTCATTTGAAACATCATAAATACGCTTTCAGGGATGGTCGGCGCCAAATGATGCACTGTGAGCATGCCCTCCACTTTAATAAACTCCAGCCCATTGAGCATAAAGCGGTCAAAGCTACCAATCCAAGGAGTAATACCTGGAGTAAACGCGAGGCTATAGCCCACTACCACCCACAACACGGAAACAATACACACCGCCACAAAGCTGTGCGCCATAGTGGAAAGCACATTTTTCTTGCGCACCATACCGGTATAAAACAGCGCCACGCCGGGAATCGTCATTAACAGAACAAGCGCGGTAGACATCATCATCCAAGCGGTATCGCCAGCGCTAATGGTGCTCGCGCTCACCAAGGTTGGTTTAGTAAGCGGTGCCGCCACAACTGGAGCAATAGGCTCTGGCGCGACAACAGTAGGAGCAGATTCAGGTACAACCTCTGCGCTAGGCACGGCAGCATCCACGGTTTCAGTGGCAACACTGGACGTGGATAGCGCGTCTTGTGCAAACACAGGCGCCATCGCAAGGCTAAGCATCAAACAGAGCAAAGCTGATGTTAGGGGAACAAAACGCATGCAAATACCTCATAAGTTGATACATGAGGGATAGCACTAAGCGTGCCAGTGGAAAAATACGCCAAATAGCTGGTTATGGCGCCATGCCATACCCAAAATAGGGCAAAACAACGCCTCAAGATGGACAGGCAGGCACCAAATAGGCGCTCGGGAGATACATAACTTGCAGCCTATAGCCCGCGTCTTTAGACTTGCGCCCCAACACCATAAAGAAAGCGAGCTAAGCTTGCTTCTCACCCACAAATTCCGTGATTCCAGATAAGAGAACACCATGCCAGATGTGCTACCGCCCGATTCCGTCGGCATTGTCACACCGCAGACCCTGCACTTTAGCGAGCCGCTCCTGTTGGCTTGCGGTAAAACCCTGAACGAATACCAGCTCGTTTATGAAACCTATGGCCAGCTCAACGCCAACAAAAGTAATGCTGTACTGATTTGCCACGCCCTCTCTGGCCATCA
>CAZZEV010000089.1:0-10731 GCA_964653305.1 uncultured Cellvibrionaceae bacterium
TGTTACCGCCGTGAAAGGGCAGTGTCCTAGGCCACTAGACGATGGGGACCCAGAAACCTTCTACTTGAACGTTTGCGACGTCGTCTGCAGAAGTGGGGCGCATTCTAAGGAGCAGCCCCTAGTCTGTCAACACTTTTATTCTTAATTTTATAACTTTGGAAACAAGCACTTAGCGCTCTCACCTAGATTGCACACTACATAATCTATTTGGTTATTTTTATAGTGCTATACTCATGCCATCAACAGCTTTTTCTTAATCGCCTATGTCCATTTATATTGTTATCACCATAATTGTTTTACTGAGTGCGCTAGCGTGCTACGCGTTTATCAGCCAAGCTATAGAGAAGAAACGGGTTCAAACGCAACGTATTTTAATGACCCTTAAAACCAAGCAACGCAATCTTGTTCATTTAATCAATGGATTCCCTCCAAACTTCCTAACAAATGACCTTTTGGGTTTAATTTATCGCGCACTCATAGATACCTGCGAACAGCTGAGCAAAATCGAACCCAAAGATCCGCGTCACCTAGATGACGTTACCCTTTATACCAATCAATTGGATGCCCTACCTAAAAACAACACTATTCAACGCGCTCGCGTCGACAACCCGCAAGCCATGAGAGATATCCGCCAACACCTGCAAGAGCTGCAGCACTTTTTGACTCAACAAGAAACCACCAAAACCATCAATAAAGTTCAATTTTCTGCTTACATTGATCAAATAAATCGCCTGGCATTACAAATGTCGGTAGACGGCTACCTATTTCAAGCAAAACAAGCGCAACAAATTGGGAAGTTACGTCTCGCCATTCACTTTTTTCTTTTGGCAAAAAAAATGCTGGCAGGGGAAAATGCAACTCGCACTTATGATAAACAAATAGCCCAACTTGACGGGATTATTGCGAAACTAGAAGAAAAAGCTCAAATAAAGGGAGAGGATCCAGAGCCTGCACCCAGCACATCGCCCAGTGGCTCAAGCTCAAAAGAGTGGGAAAACTTCACACCTACTGATGACAAGTGGAAGAAAAAGCAGGTTTATGATTAACGCTAAAATAAGCCGCACGCCGCGGCTTATTGTTTATCCAATGCAATAGATGCCGAATTAATGCAGTAACGCAGCCCCGTTGGCGCAGGACCATCGGTAAATACATGCCCCAAATGACAACCGCATTTACGGCACACCACCTCCGTGCGACGCATACCATGACTGGTGTCGTAGACTTCTTTTATCACCGCCTTGTTAACAGGCTGATAAAAACTGGGCCAACCACAACCCGCATCAAATTTTGTTTCAGACGTAAATAACGGCTCAGCGCAGCCTCGACAGAGATAAATGCCCTCACTCGATTCATTCCAATACTCGCCCGTAAAAGGTCGCTCTGTACCCTTTTGACGGCAAATTCGATACTGTTCTGGCGTTAATTTCTCCAGCCAGTAAGACTCATTGTTAAATTCTGATTCAGACATAATGATTTCCTTGACATGACACGCCGCAAACACCGATTATTCGCGGCTCGCTTTATACAATTCGCACTAAAAGGCATCTTACTGCAATGAATCCCATTAAGAAATCCGACAAGCTAAACGGTGTTTGCTACGATATTCGCGGCCCCGTGCTTGAACACGCTTACCGCCTTGAGGAAGAAGGCCATCGCATTCTCAAACTGAATATTGGCAACCCTGCCCCATTCGGTTTTGCTGCACCCGATGAAATCATTCAAGACGTGATTTACAACCTCCCCAATGCCGAGGGCTACACTGCCTCACGCGGCCTATTTGTTGCGCGCAAGGCGATTATGCAAGAGTGCCAACGCCTGCAAATTCCTAACGTGGAAATTGATGACATTTTCCTCGGCAATGGCGCTAGCGAGCTTATCGTTATGGCGATGCAAGCGCTATTAAATAATGGCGATGAAATTTTAGTGCCCGCACCTGATTATCCCCTATGGACTGCAGCGGTAAATCTCGCTGGAGGAAAAGCTCGCCACTACTTGTGCGACGAGCAGTCAGATTGGTTTCCTGATATTGCTGACATAAAAAGCAAAATCACTGACAAAACCCGCGGCATAGTTGTTATTAACCCAAATAACCCCACAGGTGCGGTTTACAGCCAAGACGTACTTGAGCAAATTGTGCAATTAGCACGTGAACACAATTTAATTATTTTTGCTGACGAAATTTACAGCAAAATTTTGTACGACGATGCCGAATTCGTTCCCATGGGCCGCGTTGCACAAGATGTTGTCTGCGTGAGCTTTAATGGCCTCTCCAAGTCCTATCGCCTTGCGGGTTTCCGCTCTGGCTGGATGGTGATTAGCGGTGCCAAACATCGCGCCAAAGGCTATATAGAAGGCTTGGATATGCTCGCCTCTATGCGCCTCTGCGCCAATGTGCCAGCCATGTACGCAGTACAAACAGCGCTGGGTGGATATCAAAGTATTAATGAGCTCATTATGCCCGGTGGTCGCTTGCGTGATCAGCGCGATGCGGCCATGAAAGCCTTAGCAAATGTACCCGGCATTTCTTGCGTTAAACCCAAAGGCGCTTTGTACCTGTTCCCTAAATTAGATTTAGACATGTACAAAATTAAAGACGACCAGCAAATGGTGCTCGACTTTTTAATTCAGGAAAAAATTCTGTTAGTGCAAGGCACCGCGTTTAACTGGCCAAATAAAGATCACTTCCGCATTGTGTTTTTGCCGCGTGAAGATGATTTAACCAAAGCCATTAACCGCTTTGGTGAGTTCTTATCGCGCTACTCGCAATAAGAATGCCGCAACAAGAAGCAACAAAGCCCGCAATTGCGGGCTTTGTTGTTTTTAGGTTTTATATCAAGCCTATGAAACACTTGCTGGAATTTTATACACCAACAGCTTTAACTGTTGCTCTGAATCCACATCCGGAAAATCGGGGTGCGCAGCCAACCGCTCAATAAATTCTGCTTGCGGTAATTGTTCTGCAAATTGCTTCTTCAAGAAACCATCACTCAATTCTGGGGCATTTAAACAGGCCAATACAAAACCACCTTGCGGCATTAACTCTGGTAAGCGACGAATCACTTTGGCGTAATCTTTCTCAGCAATAAAACTGCCTTTTTGATAAGACGGTGGATCGATAATAACCACCTCATAAGGGCCTGGCTTTTTAACACGACTCCACGATTTTAAAATATTTTCTGCCACAAACTCGGCTTTAGCCTTTGGGATATTATTGAGTTGATGATTAGCTCGCCCAACATTCAACGCAGGGCTGCTCATATCCACATTTACAACTTTTTCTGCGCCAGCAGCAATTGCCACAATCGAAAAAGCACAGGTGTAGGAAAACAAATTTAACACGCGCTTGCCCGCCGTATTATTTTCTATCCACTGTCGTCCAGCTTCCATATCCAGAAAGAAACCAGAATTTTGTTGAGCATTTAAATGTAAATTGAAAAGCAACTGACCGCGCCGCGCAAATGCTTGTTCTGGCAAAGCACCCAAGACAATTTCCGAAGGCGCATTAGGCAAATAGCGGCGCTGAACCAACACACAGGACAATTGTTCTGACAGTTTGTCTTGCATAAAACCAACAAATTCATTCAACCAATTTTCTGGTGGCTCTTTATAAAGCACGACTAGTAATACCGGCTGGAAAAAATCGACATTGGCAAACTCTAAACCTTCAAAACAACGACCACGACCATGGAGCAAGCGATAGCTGTCTATAAATTTATTGGCTTTTAATTTTTGCTGTAAGTCCGCGACTCTATCTAACAATAACTTCATGAAGTTTCCAATCCCGCGTTCGCTATGCCTATGGGATACAATATAAACTCATCATAGCCAACTAAAATCGATTGATAACCCGAAAAGGTTTTATCTAAATCGGGATCATTAGAATCAACTAACAAAGGGCGGTTTTGTAGCGAGAGAATTTTTTCTTTGGTGGCAATAATGTGAATGTTCTGACGAGGGATAGCACGCAAAATATCCGGCGCAAGCTGCTGGTTGCCGCGACCAATAATATGCCCCTGCCCGCCAATGGCAGTAATAATTAAATGCGCATCACCCGCATGCTGAGCGATTAGATCGCGCAACTGCTGCGCACTGACATCCGCAGCGACTAATTCGCGATTTAATATTACATCGACTCCGAGCAAACTGCCTTCAACACCCAACTGTTCTAAAAAAACTTTAGTCGTTGAGCCTGGGCCAACAATATATAAGGTATCATCTAATAAATTGTCGATTAAATAATTGGCTATATCGAGCTTAACCAATTCATCTTGCACTGCGCCGCTATTTTTTACCTGCTGTAAAAACTGCGGCAAGAGCGGTGCATGCATAGAGGCATACATACGGGTTTTTACTTTTCCTTCGCGAAATGCAGTTTCATCTATATCACGCACATCGCAGGCCTGTACATTTACCAGCTGCTTTTTGAGCAAGCACAATAGGATTTCACCAGCAGTTTCTGGCGTAATAGCATAAACACCAGAGTGCATTTTTACGCCAGAGGGCACTCCCAATACTATTTGCTGTTCCGCGCCCGCTTGCTGCAAAGCATCGGCGATATTGCGCGCAGTGCCATCGCCACCGGCAAATAAAATAATATCGACCGACTCGGCAATCAAAGCCTTAGTAGCTGCTAATGTATCCTGCGCATTGGAAGGGTTGGTTTGCGCGTGGCCGACTAAGGTGTAATTAAATCCACAGGCTTTGGTAGAAACCTCACCCATATCGCCCGCAAAACAATAGATCTGAATATCAGCAATAAATTCTTGTAACATTGCCAAGCAACGCTCTACCCGCGTGAGCGCACGCGCCTCTGCACCGAGCGCAAGTGCTTGCGCGCGAATTTCGTCGCCATCGCTGCCTTTTAAACCAACACTGCCGCCAATACCGGCATAAGGATTGATAATTAAACCAAGTTTGAATTTATTCATTCGTTGATGAAGCCACACCAAAGCCCAACACGCTTAACCATTCCGCAGTTTTGTCATCTGCACCCAACACTTGATAATTATGAAATTCTCGGCGAGTAGGATAATGTTTACGCAAACTATCAAAACCTATTGCAAAATTATCTTCACCTTTGCGTGCGCGTTCCGCTAATGCGCGCAAGCGTTTATCATCATCCGCGATTGAATAAACTTGGGCGATAAGGCGCTTTACCTGCTCCCAAGTGGTTTGCTCTTCAGCAAGGTCTAATTGATTTTTGGCCAATGGCGGCACTAGATCTTTAATAGATAATTCTGCAGGGCGATTAAGATGTTTGCACAGCGCTTGATAAATCATCTCCGTGCCTTTTAATTTCCCATCGTAGCTGTAACCGGCAATATGCGGTGAACCGAGCACAACTTTATCCAATAAATCTAAAGAAATATCTGGCTCAGGCTCCCATACATCTAATACAACACGCACATCATTGCGCTCAGTTAAAAACTTTAGCAAATCAGCATTATTAATCACTGGCCCACGGCCGCAATTAAGTAACACAGCACCAGCCTTTAACAATTGTAACTGAGGTAAATTAATTAAATGAAAGCTGGGATGCTCACCGGTTTTCGTCAGCGGTGTATGCATGCTAATAATATCGCAGCTCAAGACTTCTTCTAAACCGGTTAGATCGGTGTTGTGCTCTGGCGTGCGTAAGGGATCATAACAATAGCAATCTACACCTTGCAGCTTTAAACGTTTATACAATAACCCGCCGACATTACCGCAACCGATAATTCCAAATTTTTTATTGCGCCAATTAACATCTAAATGACAGAGTGCAGCATAAACATATTCAACCACTGAATTAGCATTGCAACCGGGAGCGCTGGAAAACTCTACGTGATTATTCTGCAACCACTGTTGATCCAAATGATCCACACCAATGGTGCAAGTGCCGACAAAACTCACTTTGCTTGAGTTGAGCAAGGTTTGATTCACATTAGTAACCGAACGAACTAACAACGCAGACGCATCGCGCGCATCATCATTTGTCATGGTTCGACCGGGGCGCGTAACAACTTCGCCAATTGATTGAAAAAACTCATTTACTAAAGGGATATTTTCATCCGCTAGAACTTTCATAAATATTCTCTTAAAAGCTGTTGTCTTTTTTTGCAGAAAAGGTGTTGTGTTGCAAATCTTTAGCATATACTTGGTTTGAAGACGGCGTTAAAAGCCTCTTCTCTACCGCTGGAATCCATGACCTGAGCCCTTAAAGCTAGGTAACCAGCAGGCTATCACCAACCGCTAGAACCGAGGGGGTGGCATTATGAAGACCTCAGACACAACCCACAATATGGACAACGTGGTCGATTTCTTCACCGGCAAAACCTTTTCTACCCTGCACGATGAGCGCTTTATACGTCTAGCCCCTGAGCTTGATGGCCTTGAAATGCTCTACTCCAACGATACCAGCTCCGAAAAGCTCTTTAGCCTCAAAATCCTTTGCTGGGGGTTGCGTGCTAATGGCGATGTGGTCGGATTGGTGCCCTGGCTAAACGATATTGTACCCTGCCCCGACCTCTGCGACCCTTTAAACGGTCACTTTGAGGGCTATTATGATCAGGGAATTGATGACGTGTTCTTTGAAGCCCCCATTCATAAAGTCGTCGAGCTCGAAACTGCCGCCGAGTATTACGAGGTGGAGTGCGAAAACGATGACGATGTTGTGCAAGAAGTACCCGATATGATTGGAACCCATGCAGTTCTGGCCACACCGGGGCAAAAACACTTATCGTTAGTGGAAGTAGTAAGTTGGCGTTTACTGCATGACGGGAGTATCTACGGCATGTTGGCAGACCACTCGAAAGTGGTTAGCACTCCGGTCCTACCAGGTGATGAGTGCCTCTATGCCGCACAAACCAACGACAACTTTCGTTACTTTTTCCAGCATCAAATTGCCAACAAGATAAAAGCGCAGGATCCAGAAGCCCTTGCTGCTATTTCACTGCTAGTTGATGACGTTTAAAAAGTCTTAGCCTGCCGCGTCTACAACGGCAGGCTAATTCGGCGCGTCGGTCTTTCAATCCACAATTGTTATTGTGCGAGTCTTTGTCACTCTTAATTTTTACTACGAATCAATCAACTACGGGCGATACTTTTACCTCTTTAATCACAGTAAGCTGTTATATCCATTCGGATAAATCTCTCGCGAAATCACATATAACTGCTCATCTGCAAATAAATTTTATCTACCACTTTTTTTTATAATGTAGGTGTAGGTTTTATCATCACTATCTTGCTGCAATAACTCATGGCCAAGAAAATGGCAAAACTTAGGGATATCACGCGTAGTAGACGGATCAGTTGCGATTACTTTAATAATTTCACCATCTGTGATCTCTCGCACAGCTTTATGCAACATCATCACTGGCTCTGGGCATAGCAAACCACTGGTATCTAAAATTTTATCAATTTCACTATTCATAGTATTACTTCGTCTAAAAACACACGGCAAAAAAACATTCTATTGCTAGACTGTAGCTTAGGATATTTAAAATCAATGGATTAACTACTCATTACCGGGGAACACAGTTCGATGTCTCGGATTCCGATTGAAACACATACACCGAAGGACTTTTTTAGTCATCAAGCGTTGGAACTCACCTTTAGATTATTGCGCAATAATAATCCGGGATTAGCAAACGCGATTAAAAATACTTTGTCCCATATTCATTTCGCTCCTTATGAAACAATCCAGGGCTTATATACTGGAGAGATGCATTTTAATTCTGAAATTTATCAATCCCTTTCTGCGCATACTATTGGAAAAATAGTATCGGCATTAACAGAAATTGGAGAGCAAGCTTTGCAAAACCATGGCATGCCGCCCGAACATTTAAATCAGCTGCGCAGACTGATTGAAGATTGGGCGCAGTTAACCGAATGGGTTTTGCTACACACTGCGCAGGATAAAACCGCCTATCACTAGCGTGTTTTTTTATTTAAAAACACGCAAATGACCCGTAACCTCTTCACGATCGTGGTAAAGCTGCTTAAATTGAATATCAACATCCAAACCCAATTTAGTTAGCTCTTTTAGAATCCGTTCCTCGCATTTTTTTACTTCCAGATAACGCTGTTTCATCGGCAACTTCAAATTAAACACTGCTTCGCGACAATAGCCTTTACCAAACCACTGAATAATCATGCTGGATACGCGCGCGGGCTTATCCACAATATCGCACACTAACCAATCGACTTTCTTTTTAGGCTCATACATAAAGCCGTCAGTGAGTATATGCAGCACTTGCCCCGTTTCTAACAAGTCTTTATCCATAGGCCCATTATCAACAGCTTCAACATACATTCCGCGCTGAACCAATTGCCATGTCCAGCCTCCAGGAGCTGCACCCAAGTCTACGGCGCGCATGCCAGATGCTAAACGCGTATCCCAATCCGCCGCTGGAATAAAATGGTGCCACGCCTCTTCCAGCTTTAGCGTTGCACGGCTAGGCGCTTCTTTGGGCAACCGCAAGCGTGCAATACCCATAGGCCACTGGGAGCTATTGCTATACAAACTCACACCCAAGTAGGCTTCAGTACCGGTAATAAAAACCAAATGCAAACGCCACGGACTTTTTACACTCAATAATTGATTTTTGCGCAGCGCATTACTGAACGGGGCAGTAAACTTCTTACTCAAACCCGATAATTCCTTGCCATCATTGGTGTCGACGGTTTCCAACAATAATTCGCGCGCTATCGGAAATTGCTGTGCAGCAGCAAGCAAAGGCGTTACACGATCTGTAATCGGTAAATCTTTAATAGATGCTTGGGTCACAAACCACTGACGCGTAAAAATTAACTTACGAAAGCGCAATTCTTGCTGAATTTGCATTGCGCCATTTGGCTCATGCGTAATAAATACAACGTAGGCAGAGTTGTCTTTAGTTTTACTATACCCATACACGCCTATATCACCGGCTAAATCGGTAATTTCTGCAGCGCATTCTTTTTCAAAACCTGCACGACAGTGCAAAAATAGATGATTCATAACGTCTCTGTGTTGAGTAATATTTGATTGTAGCTCTGTGGCGAATCGGCTTAATGGCCTTCTAATGTCATTAAATTCGCATCATGCTTGGTTAAAATAGATACGCTTTCTGTAGCGGGGTCGAACACAATGACAACATCGCCACGCGCTAATTGCCGTTCGACTTGACTAACTTTTTGCGCGAGAGTGAATTCCATTTCACCGTAATCTGTACCTTCTCGCGTAATAAATTCTTCGATCAAGCCCTGCAGGGCGTCTGGTGAAATCTGTTTGTAGGGAATTATCATAAATCGGTTACTTCATATTTTGCTTGTTCAGTCACTAAGACAAAGCTACTCTTAAACACAACTACTTAAGCATCATTTGCTCATCAATCATAAAAGGAAATCCCTGTGCAAACACAATTAGTCTTAACCATTATCAGCGATGACAAACCCGGTGTTGTAGAGCTACTCGCTCAAACCATTACAGAGCACCAAGGCAACTGGCTTGAAAGCCGTATGGCGCATTTAGCTGGCAAATTCGCAGGAATTCTCCAAATTGCCGTTGATCGAACAAGCGAAGCAGCCTTGCGTGAAGCCCTAGAAAAACTGATCGACCAAGGTTTAAAAATCGTGGTGGAATCCGCTGCAGAAACGCTTAAGCCTACCGGCAAGGAATTTCAATTCAGTGTGGTGGGCAGCGACCGCCCCGGGATTGTTTTCGAAATCGCACAGGCTTTTGCCAGCCACCATATTAACATGAGCGAGCTAGAAACCGCTTGCTCAAGTATGCCGTGGTCCGGCGAGCCAATGTTTGAAGCGACAGGGTTGATTCAAGTACCCAAATCGGTCGATATGAATGAACTCTACGATCAGTTGGATATTATCGCCGATGAGCTTGCCGTCGATGTGCGCTTGGAATCGCCCGGCGAAGATGTTCACCATTAAAGCTATTAACCTCAAGCCAACGAAAAACTAGCTTGCTGGTTTCTCGTTGGCTTGCTCTAAAGCACCTATCCGCGCGTCGTATTTTTTCAGCTCAATATTGATTGCCTCTGTTGAAATATTCACCTCATAGAACGAAAACAGTAAGGATATAACCAACAAAATAAGGCTATTGGCAAACAATAATTGGCCGGTAATCGACCATTGCATCAAGAGTGCGAACATTGACAATGTACACATAACAAACGACAGCACCCCAAATGCCTGCATGCGCCGAATGACCTGAATTCGCAAACGCAAATTATCCATTTGGCGGCGAACCAACAGTTGAAGCTCCGCATTCTCTTCAGTCGTGTTACTCAGTTGACGGATAACGTTAGTTAACACCACAAAACGGTTGGTATAGGCTAGCAGCAGCAGTGAGATCGCAGGAAATAGCAAACTGGGCGTGGTAATAGTCATTTCCATAACGAACTTCTTGTTGATAAAAATTAAAACGAGCTTAGCAAATAATTTAGCTCGATTGAGTAAAAACAGCATCATTCGCTACTGCAATTTTTCCCGCCAGTAGATAATACGATCATTGCCACGATAGGAACCAAATTCAAAAGTAGCATTCGGCAAGCTCACATCGGAGTAATTGCCATCCTGATTCCAGTCGAAACCTAGCCACTCCAAACTTGTTAAATTTACGCCCACCACAAACTTGCCAGTACCCCCGTTGGGCGAGGTAAATTGTTGGCCCGCACTACCCGCACTAAATGCAACATGCGTGGCACTAAAGCCAGGCCCGTAGGTTCCAGTGGTCGAACCTCCCGTTAAAGC
>CAZZEV010000090.1:0-10612 GCA_964653305.1 uncultured Cellvibrionaceae bacterium
GCCTCACTTTTCTTTGCTTGTCCAAAGAAAAGTAAGCAAAAGAAAAGACACCCAGATCACTCCTGCTTCCTGCGCTTCTCAGATAATTACCGCCGTTCCGACGCGACATCCCTGTCGCGTAGTCACTAAAACGCACGTCCTGTGCGTTTTGCAGCAATTCTCTTGCGATGCTCGGGGAGTTCACATGGGGCCCATTCGGTGCCACTAGCAAGGAGGATATTAATAATCCCCTCTTCCCCCCGGTGCCAATACCTCACGATTCCCATTATGCCCCGCCGACGAAACCACACCAGCCGCTTCCATCGTTTCGATCAAACGCGCCGCGCGGTTGTAACCAATTCTGAGTTTACGCTGTACCGACGAAATCGACGCTTTGCGCGATTCCAACACAAAAGCAACGGCTTCATCATAAAGCGCGTCGCTCTCGCCATTGTCGCCCTCTTCGCCGCCTTCGCTCGGAATACCGGGTACAGGAATAGCGTTGTTGCTGTCGTCGGTGATACCGTCAATGTATTGCGGTGTGCCGCGTTTTTTCCAATCGGCGACCACGCGGTGCACTTCGTGGTCATCCACAAAGGCTCCGTGAACGCGAATGGGTACGCTGGTACCTGACGGCAAATAGAGCATGTCACCGTGACCGAGCAATTGTTCTGCGCCGCCTTGGTCGAGAATAGTTCTGGAGTCGATTTTGGATGAAACCTGGAACGCGATACGCGTCGGCACGTTGGCTTTAATCAAGCCGGTGATGACATCTACCGATGGACGCTGTGTCGCCAGAATTAAGTGAATACCGGCCGCACGTGCTTTTTGAGCGATACGGGAAATCAGTTGCTCAACTTTTTTCTTATCCACAATCATCATCATGTCGGCGAATTCGTCGATCACAACAACGATACACGGCAAAGTTTCCAAGTTGGGCGCGGTGGCGACTTCTGCGCCGGCCTCAAAATTCTCTTCAGGTTTGAACAATGGATCTGGAATTGGCTGGCCCGCCTTGTTGGCATCGTCCACTTTGCGGTTAAAGCCCGCAAGGTTACGCACCCCCATGGCCGACATCAATTTGTAGCGGCGTTCCATCTCGCCCACGCACCAACGCAGACCGTTGGAGGCGTCCTTCATGTCGGTAATTACGGGCGTAAGCAAATGCGGAATGCCATCGTAAACAGACAACTCCAGCATTTTAGGGTCAACCAAAATAAGGCGAACTTCTTTCGGCGTGGATTTGTAGAGCAAACTCAGCAGCATGGAGTTTACGCCCACTGACTTACCAGAACCCGTTGTACCGGCAACCAACAGGTGCGGCATTTTGGCGAGATCTGCCACGACGGGTTCGCCGGAAATATCGTGCCCCAGCGCCATGGTAAGGGGGGATTTGGCGTGATCGTAGGCTTCAGATGAAATCACTTCACTCAAACGCACCATTTCGCGATGCGCATTGGGAATTTCCACCCCCATCACCGATTTGCCGGGAATAACTTCCACTACCCGAACCGATACAACCGCAAGCGAACGCGCCAAGTCTTTTGCGAGACCAGAAATTCGGCTGGCTTTAATACCCGGTGCGGGTTGGATTTCAAAACGCGTAACAACAGGGCCGGGTTGAACTGATACCACTTCAATCTCAATACCGAAATCTTTGAGCTTCAATTCCAGCAATTTGGACATAGCCTCAAGGGATTCTTTGGAGTAGCCCTTATCGCTGCGCTTGTCCGCGGGGTCGAGCAAACCGAGAGAAGGCAATACCCCTTCAGCAGGTTCCAAAGCATCAAAGAGTGATGGTTGCTTCTCTTTTTCCACGCGCGGGCTGGGTGCTGGTTTCTTTTTGGGTGGCTCGGTAATCACCACCGGAGCTGCGCGCTTGGCTTCAATCTTCGCGCGCTCTTCAATAACCTCGCGGCGATGTTGCTGTGCAACAACTGCAATATTTTTTTCGGCCCTATCGCGCTGATACTGCACCCAACGCTCTTTGGCTTTTTCGATGCCAACAAGCGTCCAATGCCCTAACTCATCCATTACGGCGAACCATGATAGATCGGTAAAAATAGTTACGCCGAACAGAAATAAGGCCAGTAGAATTAGCGTTCCACCCGTGTAACCAAACGCATTATCCACCAAGGTCGCCACTCCACCGCCCAACAACCCACCATTTGAGTTAGGCAATACAGAATCACCACCGCTGAAATGCATAGCGGCAAGTCCAGTACCGGCGAGCATGACAATGATTAAACCCACAAAGCGAATACTTACCATTAACCAATCAACACTGCGCAGATAGGTTTTGTCCTTGAATACCATAACCAGTCTATACATCAACATAATAGGGAATAGGTAAGCTAGGTAGCCGAAAAATCCAAAGAATACATCCGCAATCCAAGCGCCTACTTTGCCACCAAGATTTGAAATCTGGCCATTATCGCCAGTACTCCAGTAACCACCATCGGCAGTGTCGTAACTCAACATTGCCATGCAGAGATAAGCGCAAACGGCCAATAAACCAATGAGCGCGCCCTCACGCACAATGCGCAGGCCAAGGTTGCTGGCAGGTTCAGATACAGGCGGTTTACGGCTGGCGTTGCTTTGTTTCAAGGGGTTTTCCTAGCTTAAAAATTTTTCTAACTAAAGAATGGGAATCGTCATCCTCGCGCAGCGGGACTAAGCACCAACTGCTTGAACAGCCACAGGTGACCCAAAGGGCGAGCAAAGCGAGTAATCCAGCAGTTAAAAAATAAAAAGAAAAATCAAAAGCTGGATCCCCGCTGCGCGAGGATGACGATTCCCTAGATAACATTATTTTTACGAAATATTGGCTCTACCAACTTCAGGGATGCGCAGTATCTTATAACAAGTCACCCGAGAAAATAGATTTAATTAACGGGATACTGAAGCTTTGTACCAGCACTCATTTACGCCTTTAAAATCCGTGCGATAAATAAACAAATTTCCGGCGCTTGGTTGGGCAGCTAATGCCTGGTCGCTTAAACCTATGCGAGCACTGGTGACAAACAGCAGGTTCATCTCTTCACCACCAAACGCCATGCAGGTTGGCTGACTGACGATGGTTTTTAATTCGAAGATTTCCTCACCTTTCGAGTTGTAGCGCGCTAAGCGTCTACCGCCCCACTCGGCATTCCACAGGCAGCCTTCGGCGTCTATAGTGCTGCCATCCGGCTCTACACTTGAACGGGTTTGGACGAACAGCTTACCCTCACCCAAGGTACCAGTGCGGGCATCGAAGTCGTAAACTCGGATTTGATGGGTGGGCGAATCGGCGTGGTAGAGCTTGGTGGAATCTAAACTCCAACACAGGCTGTTGGAAATCGCTAAACCGGTGAGATGTTGCGCGGCATGACCTTGTGCATCCAAGCAAAATAGGCCTGCACTTTGGTCAGGTGAATTGCGCTTCTCAACGATCGAACCGGCCCAAAAGCGACCTTGGCGATCTACCCGACCATCGTTCAAGCGGTTGCCAGTTAAATGAGCTTCTGGTTTGGCGAGCCATTCAACAGCGCCGTTCGACTTATCGAACCATGCAAAACCTGACGCTAGTGCGAGCAAAATGCGCTCGTCGTTTTCACAAAAAGCAAAACAACCTACCGGTTCAGGCGTTGCCCAATGCTGTAATTCTTTTGATGCCAGGTGATAGCGGAAAATCGTGTTGGATTTAATATCCGTCCACCACACAGCTTGTTCGCGGTGATTCCATTGAATGCCTTCACCCAAGATATTGGCGCAGGGAATTTGCTCGATAAGTTCGTAAGTGCTCATAAATTCTTGTGTTGTTTTTCATGTCGGTAATGGAGATAAAAAAACGCCCCGCTCACCTTGGAGTAAGCGGGGCGCAGACTAGCATTTTTTCAATCCATCACCAAACCAAAACGCCGGTTTACCACCACACGGTGTAGAAAGCGATCAACACCAAAACCACACCCAAACAAGCAACGTTAAACACAGGCTCAGTTTTAAAATGAATATCCTTCAAATCGATGGCTTTTTCTTGAACTTTGCCGCCAGACATGTAGGTCACAACCACTGCGAGCAATGCGCAGAGAATAAACACAATGGCAATACGGTCCATAAACGGAAAATCAGGCGGCAACACAAATTTAGCCAAGATGGATAAAGCCACTGAGCCAATCCCCGCAACCAAGGCCGACAAAGCGTTGGCTTTTTTCCAGAAGAAACCCATCAAAAACATAAGCACTACACCGGGCGTAAAGTAGGCGGTGAAGTCCTGAATAAACTGGAAGGCTTGATCTGATTTACCAATCAAAGGCTCAGCAACTACAAGCGCAATCACAATTGCCACCAAAGCAGAAATACGCCCTACTTTCACCAAGTGTTCTTGCGATGCATTGGGGTTAATAATTTGCTTGTAGATATCCATGGTGAACAAGGTAGAAATACTGTTGGTTTTTGAAGCGAGCGATGCACAAACTGCTGCCACCAAACTAGCAAACACCACACCCAAAATACCGTGCGGCAAAATATTTACCATCATCCAAGGATAAGCTTGATCCGATGGAGTTAAGCCTGGCTGCAAGACCGCCGCCGCAACACCGGGCAACACGATAATTACCGGCATCAACACTTTTAAATAAGCAGCGAGCGCAATACCTTTTTGCGCCTCTTGCAAACT
Source organism: uncultured Cellvibrionaceae bacterium (assembly GCA_964653305.1). Classification (GTDB taxonomy): domain Bacteria; phylum Pseudomonadota; class Gammaproteobacteria; order Pseudomonadales; family Cellvibrionaceae; genus Cellvibrio. The sequence continues at coordinate 4,637 of CAZZEV010000090.1, forward strand.
TTTTGAGGCAAGTGTGCGCTGGGTGATGTATTGGTTAAAGCCCCAGTAAGAAATATTGACTACCCACATACCGCCAATCAACACAGAAATTCCCGGCAAGTTTTTATAGTTGGGGTTACTTGGATCTAGAATTAAATCGAATTTTTCCGGGGCTTGAATAAGTAGCTGATTAAATCCATCAATAACGCTGCTACCACCATACATAGTGGCAACTTTTTCCAAACCCAACCATGTAATTAATGCACCGCCTATGACCAGCAAGGTCACTTGGAAAACATCGGTAAAGGCAACCGCTTTCATTCCACCGTACACAGAATAACAAAACGAAAACGCAGCCATGGCGATCATGGCGTGCATCATATCCATACCCGTTACGGCATTAACGGCGAGCGCGCCCAAATACATAATTGAGGTTAAATTCACGAGCACGTAAAGCGTTAACCAGAATATGGACATGATCGTGCGTACGCGGCGGTCATAACGCTGCTCTAAAAATTCCGGCATGGTGTAAATACCTTTGGCGATAAAAATCGGCAAAAAATATTTACCCACCAAGAACAAGGTGAGTGCAGACATCCACTCGTAGGATGCAACTGCAATTCCGCCTGCGTAGCCCGCGCCTGACATGCCCACAATTTGTTCCGCCGAAATATTCGCTGCAATGAGCGATGTTCCCACAGCCCACCAAGGCAGCGCTTTACTTGCCAGAAAATAGTCCTGCGCGTTTTTCTCATGCCCCGCTTTTTCACGGGACACACGGTAAGCGATAAACACCAGGACTATGGCGTAGAGCGCCAAAATTGCCAGATCGAGTTGACTCAGATTCAAGGGAAACCTCCAGATTTTTACAGTATTATTTATAAGATTTTATTTTTGGTTTTAAAAAAAACTCGCACAAGTGAGTGCGAGTTTTTTTTAAAATTATTTACAACCGGCCACCGTCTACGATCAATTCTTGTGAAGTAATCATGGCGGCATCGTCAGATGCAAGGAACAAGGCCATTTTGGAAACATCGTGCGCGCCTAACCGCTTTTTCAAACAGACGCGTTTCATTAACTCTTGCTCTTGCTCAGACGAAAGCCATTTTTCCAATTGCTTTGGTGTTGCCACCCAACCCGGCAAAATCGCATTTACCCGAATGTTATCGATACCAAAATCTGTTGCCAAAGATTTGGTGATTCCCACAATTCCCGCTTTGGCCGCAATGTAACTTGCCAAATTAGGTGGTGCAAAATGAGTGTTGATGGAACTGATATTCACGATGGAACCGCCGCCCTGAGCTTTCATCATGGGCGCAACCGTTTGTGCAGAAAAGAAAACCGGGTGAAGGTTAACTGCCAAACTCTGGTGCCATTGCGCTTCTGTCATGGACAAGCTTTCGTACCGTTGGTCGTTGGCGGCGTTATTGATTAAAACGCGAATATCACCAAACTCTTTTTGTGCGGCGTGGATACTCGCGCGCAAGGATTCAATGTCACTCACATCGCAGATTTGAAACCACGGACAGGGCAAGCCTTTTTCTTTGAGCGAAGCGCACAGTTGCGCGGCAGCTTCAGCGTCTACATCCACAAAGGCTACTTTGGCATTTTGGCTAACAAAGGCTTCCACCAAACTCGCACCAATACCGGTGGCACCACCCGTGATAAAAACCGTACGATTTTCTAGGCTGGCATAGCGGGTAAAACCTTCGTGGGAAGAGTAGCTATACATGGGCAAGTCTCGGTGCTTTAGCGAGGCAACATATCACTGAATCGTAATCTTAGGTTGCCCGATATCAAAAGTTATTCTGCTGGCGGTGTTTTAACCAGTGAGATATTAATCAACTGCATAACTTCATTGAGCAAGTAACGTACTGCATCAGAAGCGGCATCGGCATTACCGGCATAAATCTCATCGTAAATTTTTTTGTGGTCGTCGTAACTCGCAGTGAACACGCCTTTCAGCTGGTTGGTGCTGGCAATACTCACGCGCAGAGCTACTTGAATAAACTGACGCAACTGCAAAAAGAAACGGTTGTTACTCGCGGCTAAAATCGCGGTGTGGAATTCAATATCGGCACTGAGCGGATCGTCCTGCCCCAAGTCTGCTTTGCGCATACGTTCAAGTGCATCGGCAATCGCTTTCATTTTGGGTTTGTCGTGACGATTTTCTGCAGCAAGGCGCGCAGCTTCAGGTTCAATAGCGATACGCAGTTGGGTGAATTCACGCAACAAATCCAGCGACGGGCGCGCGTTCAGCGTCCAAGCCAATACATCGGGGTCAAACATGTTCCATTGGGCGCTGGGCATTACCCGAATACCCTGACGCGGGCGCGATGCCAGCAACCCCTTCGCCGTCAACATTTTTACCGCTTCACGGGTTACGCTGCGGCTGATATTGAACTGCTGCGAAAGCTCCGCCTCAGTAGGAAAGCTTTTATCAATAGCGTAACTACCTTGAATGATTGCTGAGCCGAGCTGATGAGTAAGTTGGTGAGTGAGGTTGCGACCGGAATCCAGCATGATGGTTTAGCCTATTAATATTATGTATGTGCATTATACGCTGAGTCGCTGGCACATGAATAGCTGAGCTTTGGCGCCACTTTACCCCAAAATCCGAGGCAAAAAAAAACCCATATCGATGAGATATGGGTTTTCACAATCATTTAAATCTTATTCGTCAAGACTGGTGTGGCGGACATCTTCGCCGTTAACCAAGTAGATAACATACTGCGCCAAATTACGTGCATGGTCGCCAATACGCTCAAGCGCGCGCAGTGACCACATGATGTTTAACACGCGCGTAATACTGCGCGGATCTTCCATCATGAAGGTAACCAGCTCGCGCATGGCTGTGCCGTATTCCAAATCAACGGTGCGGTCCATTTGCACCACGTTTTCGGCCATGTCTATATCCAAGCGAGCAAATGCATCGAGTGAATCTTGCAACATACGAGATACCAATCCACCGATATGACGCACTTCCACATATCCGCGCGGAGCCATACCTTCTGAACTCATGGCAATCGCCTGGCGGGCAATCTTGGAGGCTTCATCGCCAATACGTTCCAAATCCGTAATCGCTTTGGTAACCGCAATCACCAAACGCAAATCGCTTGCCGCCGGTTGGCGACGCGCCAAAATGCGAATACATTCTTCATCAATCGATACTTCCATTGAGTTAACCGTTTTATCGGCGCGCACCACTTGATCTGCTTTGGTGATATCGGCCTCTACCAAGGCAATAATGGCATCGTTAACCTGACGCTGGGCCATGCCGCCCATCTCGGATAAATGTTTGCGAATATCATCCAACTCGATGTTGTACTGTTGCGATATGTGATGCGTGTGGCTTGTAATATCCATAGTCGGGACTCCGCCAAAAAAGCCTTAAAGGCAAAATAATTACTTTAATGTTTAAAAACGTTTACGTTGCAGCGCTGGCTAGGCAAATTTGTTTCGCAAAAGCGGAGTTGATTGTAATCAATAAGCATTTTTCGATAACAAATTTAACGCCGCCAGAGCAAACAAGTTAGTTTTTAATTAACCGTAACGACCAGTAATGTAGTCTTCCGTTTGTTTCTTGGTCGGATTGGTAAACAACGTGTCCGTATTACCGTACTCAATCAAATCGCCCATATACATAAACGCGGTGTAATCCGAAACACGCGCGGCTTGCTGCATGTTGTGCGTCACAATCACGATGGTGTATTTGTCTTTGAGTTCGTAAATTAATTCTTCGATCTTCAACGTGGAAATAGGGTCGAGTGCAGACGCTGGTTCATCGAGCAAAATCACCTCTGGCTCAATGGCGATAGCGCGTGCAATTACCAAACGTTGTTGTTGACCGCCCGATAAACCAAAGGCGTTATCGTGCAGGCGATCTTTCACTTCATCCCAGAGCGCTGCTCCGCGCAGGGAATTTTCTACAACCGTATCTAAAATACGTTTTGAATTTACACCTTGCAAACGCAACCCATAGGCCACGTTTTCATAGATCGATTTTGGAAAAGGATTTGGCTTTTGAAACACCATGCCGACTTGGCGACGCAAATCGGCAACATCGACTTTTTTGTCATAGATGTTTTGCCCATCCATCAAAATTTGGCCTTCTACGCGACATGAATCCACCAAATCATTCATGCGGTTGAAGCAGCGCAACAAGGTCGATTTACCGCAACCTGATGGACCAATAAATGCAGTCACCTTTTTTTCAGGAATCGATAGGCTCACGCTGTTTAGTGCGCGCTTTGCTCCGTAATACAAATTGAGGTCTTTAACTTCCAGCTTGATGCTTTCAGCATTAGTTGTACTGGTCATAACATTCGCCTACTCAATAATAATAAAATTTGATGTCACTTTGATTGCGATTCAGTGACAAGATTGCAAATCACCAACAAACTTAATCCGATGCGGTACGATATTTTTCACGCAAGTTGTTGCGAATTTTTATCGCCGTCACATTCAGCAACACAATCAACATCACTAACACAAGCGAGGTCGCATATACCAATGGACGCGCTGCTTCTACGTTGGGGCTCTGGAAACCCACGTCGTAAATGTGGAAGCCCAAGTGCATAATTTTTTGATCCAAATGCAGATAAGGATAAATATTATCCACTGGTAAGGCTGGCGCCAATTTCACAACACCTACCAACATGAGCGGCGCCACTTCACCCGCCGCGCGGGCAATTGCTAAAATCAAGCCAGTCATCATTGCGGGTGTTGCCAGCGGTACAACGACTTTCCAAAGTGTTTCAGTTTTTGTTGCGCCCAATGCCAAACTACCTTGACGAATGGTACTTGGAATACGCGACAAACCTTCTTCAGTAGACACAATGACAATTGGCAAGGTTAAGAGCGCTAAGGTCAACGATGCCCAAAACAAACCAGGGGTACCAAAGGTGGGCGACGGCAAACTTTCCGCATAAAACAATTGATCGAGGTTTCCACCTAAATAGTACACAAAGAAGCCTAGACCAAATACGCCATAAACAATGGACGGAACGCCTGCAAGGTTGTATACCGAAATTCGGATGACCCGTAAAAACCAACCATCTTTTGCGTATTCGCGCAAATAAATTGCAGCAAGCACACCAAAGGGCGTCACCATAATCGCCATTACGATAACCATGATGAAAGTACCGAAAATCGCAGGGAAAATACCGCCTTCAGTGTTTGCTTCACGCGGTTCCTCGGTCATAAATTCCCAAAAGCGCTCTAAGTAATCGCCAAGCTTTGCAAACACACCCATTTCATTCGGACGGGTAATACGAACCAAATTCGCGAGAGGTAGAGTGACTTCTTTGCCATCTGCGGCTTTAGCAATAATTTGATCGCGTTTAGCTTGTTCTGCTAAAAGGTCACGCTCTTTCTTAATCACATCATATTCAGCTTCTAACGCCGTTTTTCGCTCAGCCAATACAGCATCAGCTTCGGCCATTTTGGCGCCGGTAACGCCTTTCAGTTCTAGACGACGATGCTCTAATTTCAATTCTTGAATTTGATTGTTAATAGTACCGATTTGTACTTTTTCGATATGAGTGATTTTTTCATGCAGCTCTAAGGCGCGCTTTAAACGTGCGTCGACTTCTTGCGCAAAGTTAGCTGAGTCTTTATTAACAATTAACTTGCCAGCCTCATTCAGAGATTCTAAGTAGCCGTAAAAATTACCCCACTCGCGACGCTCGATCGCAACAGCATTCGCCGGGTATTCCCATTCATTCATACCCAACTCGAGCGTCCAAATAAAATCACGCCCCGTAATATCGCGGTTACCCAGCTTCATTAAGTAACGCGTAATCAATTCACGATCAGCAGGGACAGTGAAGCCGTTATCACGCGCAACGGCAGCAGGAATAACCTCTGATCGTACCAACTCACCAAGAATGACTTGCTTGTGGCCAGTTTTATCCGTAGTGCTGGTCAAGGCAATGTCAGCGGGCCAAAAGTGACCAAAGCCGCGCACTGCAATCAAACCCAAGAGGCCAATCACCA
>CAZZEV010000091.1:0-10452 GCA_964653305.1 uncultured Cellvibrionaceae bacterium
TGGCCTTTGCGATAAACACCAAAATTGGTTAGCTCGTTAAATTGACCGCGCGCATAGGCTTCATCGCCTGCGCCTGCCACTATGCGTTTTTGCGGGCCCGCTAAAATATAGGGCGCACTGCTTAAGGTTTTTTCATCGTCCACTACGCGGCTGCGCGATAGGAAGCTGTCTATGCGGTCGAGTGGAATAGCGCTAATTGCCATTTCCTGCTGAATAACGCGCACTTGCGGGCGCAGTTTTTCATTGGCATTCACACCACTATCGCCGCCACCGGGCAACAACTTGAGCGTGCGCTCAGAGGTTAAACGCGGCTGACCGTCTATATACACAAGACGAATAAGATCGCCGGGGTAAATAAGGTGCGGGTTTTCAATATGAGGATTGGCATGCCAAATTTCTGGCCATTTCCACGGTGAGTTTAAAAAGGTGCTTGAGATATCCCAGAGGGTATCGCCCTTTTTAACGGTGTATTCATCCGGATGACCGGTTTTCAGCACAGATTCCTGTGCCCACACATTGAAGCTCAAAAAAGCAGCGGCAATAATACCAATAATGATTTTTTTCATAGAAACCGATCCTGTTTTATTCGGCCATCAGACAGATAGACGTTATAATAGCTTATTAATCCACCACGCTGCTTCCAGAATACAGAGTATTTCCTGTACGATCATCATGTTAGCAGCGCTTATTATCTTTTTACTAGAAGTTTGTCACAAGACTATGGCGATATTAGAAATACTCGAATTCCCCGATCCCCGCTTACGCACCATTGCCAAACCGGTAACCGAGGTCAATGACCGCGTTAGAAAGCTGATCGATGATATGTTTGAAACCATGTACGACGCCCCCGGCGTTGGCTTGGCAGCATCGCAAATTAATGTGCATGAACGTATTGTTGTTATAGACGTAAGCGAAGATAAATCCCAGCCTATGGTGTTTATCAACCCCGAAGTAACTGTATTGGATGGCGATCTTCACGAATACGATGAAGGCTGCCTGTCGGTGCCCGGTTTTTACGAAACCGTAGAGCGCCCCGAGCATATCAGCGTAACCGCACTCGACCGCGATGGTAAATCTTTCACCATTAAACCCGATGGTCTTTTGGCGGTGTGTATTCAACACGAACTGGATCACCTGAACGGCAAGCTGTTTGTGGATTATATTTCGTCATTTAAACGTACCCGCATTCGCAAGAAGCTCGAAAAGAAACATAAAGAAGAGGCGCGTTAAGCGCCTTTTTTAATTGACGTCTAGTTTGTAGGAGCGACTTTAGTCGCGAAAACGCACTGTTCGCGACTAAAGTCGCTCCTACACATACATCTACTACAAGAATCACTCATGCCTGAATCAAAAGCCTTAAACATCATCTTCGCCGGCACACCAGAATTTGCTGCCGAGCACCTAAAAGCCTTAATCGGCAGCCACCATAAGGTGATTGCGGTTTACTCGCAGCCAGACCGCCCCGCTGGGCGCGGCAAAAAACTCACCGCCAGCCCCGTAAAAGAAGTTGCCTTAGCGCACGATATTCCGGTTTACCAACCGCTGAACTTTAAAAGTGATGAAGCAAAGGCTGAATTAGCAGCACTGAATGCAGATTTGATGGTGGTGGTGGCCTACGGTTTGATTCTGCCCAAAGCGGTTTTGGATACTCCACGCCTAGGCTGCTTAAACGTACACGCTTCCATTCTTCCACGCTGGCGCGGTGCCGCGCCGATTCAGAGGGCGATAGAAGCGGGCGATGCCGAAACCGGCGTAACTATTATGCAGATGGATGTAGGCTTGGATACCGGCGATATGCTGATCAAAGCTTTTTGCCCCATTTTAGCGACAGATACCGGTGGTATTCTGCATGATCGGCTCTTAACGATAGGAACACCTGCATTGCTGGACGCCTTAGAGCAAATCAAATCCGGCCAGACCAAACCGGTCAAACAAGATGACTCGCTCAGCAACTATGCGCCAAAACTTCATAAAGACGAGGCAGCACTGAATTGGCAATTATCGGCCATTGAGCTGGAACGAAAAGTCCGCGCGTTTAACCCCTTTCCGGTCGCACACACCAAACCCGCAAATGCAGGCGATGATGCACGCATTCGCGTGTGGATGGCAAAAGCCGTGGATAAAACCAGCAGTGCGCCGCTGGGCAGCATCACCCAAATTGACGCTCAAGGCATTTGGGTAGCCTGCAACCAAGGCCAACTTATCCTCGAAAACATTCAATTATCGGGGAAAAAGGCCCTTAACGTCGGCGAAATCCTGCGCGGCCACCCTGATTTATTTAAGGTTGGCGATGTATTTGAGCAACCACCTCTTGAACAAACTAACGAGGGGGAGCAACCACTGTGATTAGCGTTCGCGCTGCCGCCGCGCAGGTCTTGGCGAAAATTCTTCAAGGGCAGGGCTCGCTTTCCAGCTTGCTCCCTGCAATCCAGCCGCAAGTCTCCGAGCAAGATCGCCCACTGCTACAAGAACTGTGCTTTGGCACTTGTCGCTATCAGCCGCAACTGAGCGCCTATGTAGAATGCTTGGTGGATAAACCCTTGCGCGCGAAAGACAGCGATATCCAAGCATTGCTGCTACTCGGCCTCTATCAGCTACTACACACCCGCATCCCAGACCACGCCGCACTCGGCGAAACCGTAGAAGTAACGCGCTTCTTGAAAAAGCCTTGGGCGACCAGTTTGGTGAATGGCGTACTGCGCAAATTTCAGCGTGATAAAAGCAAACTAGACAAGCTACTCGCGCAAAATTACTCCTTTCAAACCAATCACCCCGCGTGGATAGAAGCCACTCTGCGGAAAAATTGGCCGAATCAACTCGACCAAATAATTGCAGCGAACAATAGCCATCCACCCTTTACCCTGCGCATCAACACCCAAAAAATCAGCCGCAGCGAGTATCTGGCATTACTCAAAGATGTGGAAATTGCAGCAAGCCCAACAGTTTTTAGCCCCTACGGCATCACCCTCGAACACGCCTGCGATCCGCGCAAGCTTCCGTTATTTAGCGAAGGCTGGATTAGCGTACAAGACGAAGCTGCGCAATTAAGCGCCGATTTGCTGCAATTGTCGCCCAAATTGCGCATATTAGATGCCTGCTGCGCCCCTGGCGGAAAGACTGGCCATATGCTGGAAGTGGAGCCAAGCCTACAAGTGACTGCGCTGGATGCCGACGAACGTCGCCTAACCCGTGTCCACGAAAACCTGAACCGCTTGGGCGTAACGGCCAATGTCATATGCGGCGATGGAACCAAAACACACTGGTGGGATGGCGAACTCTTCGATCGAATTCTGCTGGACGCCCCCTGCTCGGCCACCGGCATTATCCGCCGCCACCCAGACATCAAAGTGCTGCGCACCCCCGAAGAACTCGACAAGCTCGGCGAACTACAAGTCAAGCTGCTCAAAAATCTTTGGTCGATGCTAAAACCCGGCGGCGTGCTCGTGTACGCAACCTGTTCAGTGATGCCAAAAGAAAATACGCAAATTATTGAGAATTTTTTAAAAGGCCATAATGACGCAACCTGTGATGTGCTGGATGCAGAATGGGGAATTACGCAGGCTTACGGAAGGCAATTACTACCCTCTGTGGAAGGGCATGATGGGTTTTATTATGCGCGTTTAAACAAGAAGTAAACTGCGCCAACGACCAATCTAAAACTCTAAAAAAGGCCGATAAACGCAAATTTATCGGCCTTTTACGTTTTACGAATTAAACATTATTTCTTAACCGGTAAGTGCTTATCCAAAAAGCTGTCGATTGCTTTAAAGGTTGCTATACGGTTTTCATTATTCGTCAAATAATGATCCTCATTTGGCAGCTCAAGATAAGTAACATTCTTGCCTGCTTTAAGCAGAGCATCGCGCATTTGTGTGCTGTGTTTAACCGGTACTTGGCGATCATCATCGCCATGCACCAAGAGTACAGGCACTGTAATTTTGTCAGCATAATTAACCGGCGAAATTTCTTTAAGGTGTTTGTTGTCGTTGCCAATTTGCTCGTCTACGACATTGTATGAGCTAAAATTATCACGATTATCCTTAACCAGTTCAAACACATTACTTACGCCTGCAAAACTGACAGCGCACTTATAAAAATCTGGCGTTTTAACAACTCCCATAAGCGCAGCGTAACCGCCATAACTTGCACCTAAAATACAGACCGATTTTTCATCGGCAATGCCTTCGGCAATTAATTTTCGGGCGCCATCTTCAACATCATTTTGCATTTCCATACCCCAGTTTTTTAATCCTGCGTTACGGAAATCTAAACCTTGCCCAGAAGATCCACGGAAATTCATTTGCAACACAGCATAACCTTTGTCGGCCAAATATTGAGTCCAATAGTCAAAACTATCATCGTCGCGAGCAATAGGCCCACCGTGGGGGAATATAATCGTTGGCAATTTTTTCCCTGTAGAATTTTTCGGTACCGTTAAATAGGCTTCAATCGCTAAACCGTCACGCGCTTTATAATCATAGCGTTGAGTGGGTGACATCAATGCTGTATCCAGTTGCTTGTAACGGTAAGCAACAGCATTTAATTTAATAGGGTTGCGCTGCCCAATGTAATAAGTGCCAGAGTCTATATCACTGCTAGAAAACACCAAAAATGTCTGCATGTCTTTTGAAAAACCAGTTATATAGTTTTTACCATTAGGAATTGCTTTGTCGATGCTGGCTTGTAATTTTTTCAATTCAGGATCAAAAAAAGTAAAACCACCCTTAGCAGAATATGAAATGCCAATGACATCTTTCGTACTAGGCGAATAAACCAGACTGCCATTGACATCGTAAACCGGATCAGCAAATACCAGTTCGCGAGTCATATTTTTGTCTGCGAGATTTACTTTGAAAATCGCCAAACGTTTTTCATGGTACGCACGGATATACAAAATATTGGGATCTAGCCCGAAGCCCAAAGGCATCACCTCATCTTCAGAAAATACCTTATAGGGCCAATACGACTGCCATTTATCTTCAGGTGATTTCTTTAATACCGTTTTTCTAGTCCCCTCGTCGTCTATAAATATTCCCGCACGAACTCGATGTTGTTGATCGGTCCACCATCCATAAACATGATCTTCTGATTCCTGAAATGAACGAATCGACTGATCGCGAAAATTAACTTTATAAACACCGATGTAAGACCGAACACCCATTGCTAAGGATTGGTTCGTCGGCAATGCCATTAAAATATGATCAGGATCATCGGGCAAACTATCGACTACATCATCTTGAGACGTAGGCATAAATGTGTATTTTTTAAGAAAGGCTGGCGAAAACGGCGCCAGTACTTGGTCTTTCTCTAAATCGATAATCATTAAACGCGTTTCGCGAGTTTTATTCAGAATACGTCCAACGCCGAGCCAAGTATCGCGCTTACTGGGATAGACTGTTCCTACGAGCAAGGTCTTTTCATCTTTCCAGGACACCCAGCCGATATCGTATTTTTTATTATCAGTGAAAAGTACCAATTTATTTTTTCCAGATTTTAAATTGGTAACCTGAACCGCAGTGCCTTTTGTGTTTTCTACACTCACACGGACGACGGCTGACAGTTGCTCACCACTAGGAGAAAGCTCTAATTTTGAGACATCAGGCAAACTGGCAAACGATTCAACGGGAAGGGCAACTGTGGGCAGGGAATAACAGAGAAAAAACAGCAATGAACAAATATATTTAACCATTCCAAAACTCCTTGTGAAAAAATTTACTTTTTTAGGTTTTTATCTTTATTAAAAACAGCCCAACAGATCTCCCTGTTGGGCGAGCACCATTAAATAACCATCACCCCATCCGCCTCGATAAGGGATGCACGTGGCAGCTGATTAATACCAATCGCAGCGCGCGCTGGGTAGGGCGCTTGGAAATATTGGCCCATAACTTCGTTGACGACGGGGAAGTTGGCCAAATCGGTCAAATAGATATTCAACTTCACGATATCGCGCAAATCACCGCCCGCCGCTTGGCAAACAGCCTGCAGGTTTTTAAACACTTGGTGCGCTTGCGCCGCGAAATCGCCTTCTACCAATTGCATAGTGACTGGATCGAGTGGGATTTGGCCGGATAAGTACACGGTGTTATTTACTTTAACCGCTTGCGAGTAAGTGCCTATGGCGGCAGGAGCATTGTCGCTGTGGATAATGGCTTTATTGGTCATGGTGTTCCTTAATCGTACTAAATGTAGGGGTAATCAAGGGGCTCGAGTATAGAGAAGCTGGGCTATTAGGGCTAGGGGCAGTTTTAGCAACCCAAAACACCTGCGAGCTTAGGCGATACGCGATATTATGGACGCCCGCGCGCTTACCAGTGTTCAGATTGCGTTCATTGTGATCGCCCTATAGTCTGCTTGAAGCTCTCTTATATGCATGAGTAGTTGCATGGGCTTAACCGCTGCGGGTTTACGAAAGATTCACCTCCGCGTTCAATGTGTTTAACAGGATTATCATGACCTACGCCAAAAGATTAGCCGTACCACTCTTGTCTATCGGATTATTGTCTGCCTGTGCCTCGGTATTTGCCGATGACAAATCAGTCAACTTCTCTAGCGATTTTGAAGGCGAATCGCAAAAATGGGCGCTGGTTTACGGTGCCGAGCTGGATGCCACCCAAGCGCATTCCGGCACCAACTCCGTTAAAGTTGAAAACGAAGCCTCCATTCGCACCAAAACCATGATTGCTGAATCAGGCACCATGGAAATTTGGCTACGCACTTCAACACCTGTGACCAACTACAAAATCAAAGTGTTGGTAAACAGCTCCTTGAGCAACGATGCGGGCTGGGTGCAAGTGGGTATGCTGGAAGGTACACACCCCAATACCGACTACCACGCCAAACGTGTTTCTGTAGATGACCCCGGTAAAAAATATGTGCGCTTAGATATTGAAACCGTGGGCGGTACCTTAAATATCGATGACATTTCTGTTGACCGTATTCTCTTGAGCACAGCGCTGCAAAAAAATCAGCAGCAAGTGTTCGATGAAGTCATGGGTAAATTGCGCGATGATCAAAGCTATCAAGTGCAAACCGATGCGCTGAAAAAGCTCGGCGACACCTATACCTCACAAATTGAAATTCAACGTCAATACATTGAATACTCCAACGGGATTTATTCAACCATCTCTCTGGTGCTCGCAACATCCGAGCGCAGCAAAATGGCAAACCCCTTGGGTTATGCAACCTTTAAGCGTGTTATTGACGATGTGAAAAAAGTCTCGTCGCCGATTCAAAAAACGCGTATGGATTCCTTAATTCGTCCGTTTGGTGATATTGCGACTGCATCGCTGAATATTGTAACGGCCGGTGCATTCACTGCCTTTGCGGAGCCCTTTAAATCCATCGTTGCGACTACCTTTGAAAAATCGTCTTACGAAAATGCGGGCGTCAGCAAAGAAGCGCAAAAATTTGCTGAGAAAAATGGTTTAAACACTTATCAAACCGCCGAGAAGTTTTTGGGCGAAATTGAAAAAGAATTAGCCAAGGCAAATGGTTTGGATAAAGACTTAGCCGATATTCAAACGGAAGTGGATAGATTCCGTAAAGATTTAAGCAAACACTTAAAAGACTATTTAATTTACGGTGGCCAAGATAAGCAATCTGAAAACTTTAACCGCGTCATGAGCAAAGACGACCAAGTTCGTACGGCTGCGTTAAAAGTGATTAACGAAGGCTTTGCGAAACAAGCAGAAGCTGTGCAAACGCGCTCAACCTCCAACGCACAATTAGTGCAATTTATGTTGAAGGCGAATAGCAATATTGACGAGTTGCAAGAATACAAAGAACGCTTTAATCAAATTACATCGGCGATGATTACCTTCTACGACAAATTTGATAAATCAATTTCGCCGGAGCAAAACCCCTTCAGCAATGCCGATGACCGCAAAGCCTGGGAAATGCATGCAACTAAAACGCGTAATTACATTCAACAATCGAAAGAAGCCTTTAAGAAAGCTTACTTGTAATTGGCGATGAAAAACGAAAAGGCCTGCAGAGATGCAGGCCTTTTTATTTGAGTTAAATAGGGAATCGTCATCCCCGCAGGGGATCCAGCGACCTTTCTTTAAATGATAGAATCATACAAATCCATCCAATAAGGATTTGTCTCTTCTATTAGAAAAATTTTCTTTTCTCTCGACCATCCCTTTAATTCTTTTTCGCGAGCGATTGCGGATTCTATTGTTAACGCTTGTTCAAAATATACCAGTGTTGTGATCTTATATTTTTTAGTAAACCCATCGGCCAAATGATTTTTATGTTGCCACACCCGTTGAATTAAATTGCTAGAAACACCCACATAAATAGTGCCGTTTCTTTCGTTTGCCATTATATAAACTGTTGATTCTTTCATACTATTCCATGTATTTAGGCCACTGGATCCCCTACGGGGATGACGACTCCCTTTTTAATCAACTAATCCTATCTAATTCTTACTTCGATGAATCCTAATTACAAAACTCATCAAGCGAATACGGCGCAAAATATTGGCGAGGTGAACGCGGTTTTGTACACCAATGGATAAATTAATCACACTGTTGTGCGCATCGCGTTCCTGAACGTTGATATGTTCAATGCTGCCCGCTTCTTCGTTAATGCGGTTGGCGATGGTGGCGATAATGCCGCGCTCGCTTTTCACTTCTACACGCACATCGACCAAGAATTCACCGCTCACATTTGCGGCCCAATTTACTTGGCTAATTTTCTCGGGGCTGTTGCGCAAATCGGCAATATTGCGACAAGTGTCTTGGTGAATCACCAAGCCTTTGCCGGAGCTGATATGACCAATAATCGGGTCGCCGGGAATAGGGCGGCAACAACGTGCAAAGCTGATCATCATGCCTTCGGCGGAATCAATGGTGATTGGCGCATTGCTGCTGGCGCGGGGTTTGATATCACTATCGGGTTTCAATAATTTCGCAACGGATGCCGCTAGACGATTGCCCAAACCAATTTCTTCCAGCAATACATCCAGCGATTCCACCTTGGTATCGGCCAACAACTTTTGTTGTTGTTCGTCAGTGATACTTTCGAAATTGAGCTGTAAATCGCTAAAGGCTTTGCTCAACAAACGGCGACCCAAAGCAATGGACTGATGATGGCGCTGACTTTTGAGGAAGTGGCGAATCGCACTGCGCGCTTTGCCCGATACCGTAAAGTTGAGCCAGTTGGGATTCGGCTGTGCACCTTGAGCGGTCATGATAGTAACTTTCTGGCCACTGAGCAGAGGTTGTGACAGTGGCGCAAGGCGGCCATTAATACGACACGCAACGCAGGCGTTGCCAACATCGGTATGCACGGCATAGGCGAAATCCACCGCCGTCGCACCTGTGGGTAATTCCACAATCTTGCCTTTGGGCGTAAAGACGTAAACTTCGTCGGGGAAAAGATCGATTTTTACGTTTTCGATAAACTCCAGTGAATCGCCGGCGCGTTTCTGCATCTCCAACAACCCTTGCACCCATTGGCGCGCACGGTTATGGCTAATGTTCACGGTTTCGCTGCTGTTCGATTTGTAGAGAAAATGCGCCGCGATGCCGCTGTTGGCCATTTCATCCATTTCTTTGGTACGGATTTGCACTTCAATTGGCACACCGTGCATTCCCACCAAAACGGTATGCAGCGATTGATAGCCGTTGGCTTTGGGAATGGCGATGTAATCTTTAAATTCGCCCGCAACCGGCTTGTAGAGGTTGTGCACTACGCCGAGAGCGCGGTAGCAGGTGTCTACGCTGTCCACAATGATGCGGAAGGCGTAAACATCCATAATTTCTTTGAAAAACTTCTTCTTGGTGCGCATTTTCTCGTAAATGCTGAAAAGATGCTTTTCGCGGCCAATCACAATTGCCGTTAAATTCTCGCTGGTTAAGCGCTTTTCCAACGCAGCTTGAATCTGTTCAACCAGCTCTTTGCGGTTGCCGCGCGCGCTTTTGAGCGCGGCTTGTAAACGTGTGGCGCGCAGTGGGTACATGGAGTAAAAGCCGCGATCTTCCAACTCCAAACGCAAATCGTTCATACCCAAGCGGTGGGCGATGGGCGCGTAAATTTCCAGCGTTTCTTTAGCGATGCGGCGTTTCTTTTCGGGCGGCATGGCGCCCAAGGTGCGCATGTTATGCAGGCGGTCGGCGAGTTTTACCAAGATCACGCGCAGGTCATTGGCCATGGCCAAGGCCATCTTTTGAAAGTTTTCGGCCTGCTTTTCAGCGTGGGATTCAAATTCAATTTGGGTCAGCTTACTAACACCATCCACCAAATCCGCCACTGAATCGCCAAACTGCTTGGCGATGGCTTTTTTACTAATGCCCGTATCCTCAATCACGTCGTGCAGCATGGCGGCCATCAAACTTTGATGATCCATGTGCATGGTGGCCAGAATATCGGCCACTGCCAGCGGGTGCGTAATATAGGCTTCGCCGCTGCGGCGCTTTTGGCCATCGTGAGCCTGTTCGGCATAGA